>QIKS01000150.1 GCA_003233025.1 Hellea balneolensis
TGGACAGGCGCGGGTACCATAGTCATATTTTCGAAATAAGGCGGGTGTTGAACGTAGGTCGAGCTGTCATTCCAGTCATAGGTTTTGGCGCCGCCCACTTTAATTTTCTGCCACTCCCGATCGCCTTTATATAAATCACCATAGCGCTCGATGAACATTTTACGGGTGATGGTTTTGCGCACCAGATCAGCGATTTCTTTGCCGCTTGGCCAGATATCAGCCAAATATATTTCATTGCCGTCTTTGTCCACGCCCAAAGGATCATTGTCAAAATCATGATGCATGGAACCAGCCAAAGCATAGGCAACAACCAAAGGCGGCGAGGCCAGGAAATTGGCGCGAATATCCGGGCCAATGCGGCCTTCAAAATTGCGGTTGCCCGACAAAACCGAACACGAAATCAGATCACCGTCCGAGATCGCTTGTGAAAATTCCTTAGCGATCGGGCCTGAATTGCCGATACAAGTGGTGCAGCCAAACCCGACCACATTAAAACCAAGGGCGTCAAGATGGGTTTGTAATTTGGCCTTTTTAAGATATTCCGCCACCACTTGCGAGCCGGGTGCCAGCGATGTTTTAACCCAGGGCTTAACTTTTAACCCGAGCGCCCGCGCCCGTTTGGCCAACAAGCCCGCCCCGATCAACACGCTGGGGTTTGAAGTATTGGTACATGAGGTAATGGCGGCGATAAAAATATCGCCGTGATCGACGGAGAAATCGCGCGATTTTACGGCGACTGCACTGCCATGTTCGGGCGTTTTGTCAAAGCTGTTTTTTAAGATGCCAGCAAAGGAAGTGCCGGAACCTTTGAGGGAAATTTTTTCTTCTGGCCGCTTGGGGCCGGAAATTGTTGGTACGATGGTGGAGAGATCCAGAGACACCGTATCGGTAAATTCAGGCGTGTGTGACCCGCGCCACATGCCTTGAGCTTTGGCGTATTTCTCGACCAGCTCAATGCGCGCCGGGTCGCGGCCCGTAGCTTTAAGATAGCTGAGCGTGTCGCGGTCAATGGGGAAAAACCCACAAGTCGCGCCGTATTCGGGGGCCATATTGGCGATGGTCGCTTCGTCTTCCAAGGACAAATGGTCAAGGCCGCTACCAAAAAACTCAACAAATTTACCAACAACGCCATAAGCGCGTAATTGGGCGACAATGGTCAAAACCAGATCGGTTGCCGTTGCCCCTTCGGGCATTTTGCCAATAAGCTCCATGCCGATAACTTCGGGGATTAACATAGATATGGGCTGGCCCAGCATAGCGGCTTCCGCCTCGATACCGCCAACGCCCCAGCCCAGAACGCTTAAGCCATTAATCATTGTTGTGTGGCTATCCGTGCCGACCAAGGTGTCGGGGAAAGCATATGTTTTGCCGTTCTCGGTTTTCGTCCAAACGGTTTGGGCGATATTTTCCAAATTGACTTGATGGCAAATCCCGGTGCCGGGCGGCACAACGGCGAAATTATCAAAGGCGCTTTGCCCCCATTTTAAGAAATCATAACGCTCGCCATTGCGCTCATATTCACGGGCGACATTGCGCTTAAAAGCGGTGTTGGTGCCGAAGAAATCAACCATCACCGAATGGTCAATAACCAGATGCACGGGGTTTTGCGGATTAATCACATCTGCGCTTGCCCCCAATTTGACCACCGCGTCGCGCATAGCGGCCAGATCAACGACCGCAGGCACGCCGGTAAAATCCTGCATCAAAACCCGGGCGGGGCGGTAAGCGATTTCGTGGGTTGAGGTTTTGGTTTTAAGCCAGCCAACCACCGCCAGGATATCGGCTTTGGTGACAGTTTTGTCGTCTTCGTGACGCAAAAGATTTTCCAGCAAAACCTTGAGGGAATAGGGCAGTCTGGAAGCACCCTTAAGCCCGTTTTTCTCGGCAACTTTAAGATCAAAATAGGTATAGGTGCCGCCGCGTATATCCATTTCGCGCTGGCAATTAAAACTGTCAAGAGAAGCCATAAAATCATCCTTAAGGGTGTTAAGCGGACTTTATAGCCCGCGCCCGCTGCGCCTGCAATCCCCTTAAGGGTCCTTTGGCATATGTTTCATCAACAAGGGCAGGTTTAGCAAGGTAAATGCAAATGTGATCGGGAACATGCCCATCAGTTTGAAATTTGACCAAAAATCCGTCGAATAATTGCGCCAGATATATTCATTTAACGCCGCCAGAAAAAAGAAAAACAACGCCCAGCGAAAGGCAAGTGTGCGCCAGGCTTTGTCTGGCAGGGTGAAAGCCTCCCCCAACATCAACCGAAACAAATTCTTGCCCATAGCCAGAGAGCCTAAAATAGAGATACCAAATAAAATATTGAGCGCCGTCGGCTTCATTTTAAACACGGTCGGATTTTGCAAACCAATCGTGATGGCGGCGGAGCCTAAGACGATTACGGCTGTCACCCACAACATGGTTGAAACTTGCCCGGTTTTCATTTTTGAATGGATAACGGCGATTATAATTGCAACTGCAAAAACCGCCGTCCCAATATAAAGCGCCGTATCAGAATCCGTAAACCGCCGCGCCAAATTAAACACAATCACATAAGCGATGACCGGGCCAAGATCAGTCCACATAGATGTTTTTTGTGTTGGTTTTGTCATTGGTGCGGTGTGCCAGAAGCAAGGCTATGACGCAATAGGGTTTTTTATGTTAAGGGTCGAACCGCGTCCAAATCGCTTTATCACCCAAAGCCTCTTTGACGAAAATTTTGTGGGCGGCCCGTTCTTCATCGGTTGATAAAAGCGCCAAAGGCACCGGCCTTTGGCGCGCGCCTGTGGTGATAATAGCTGTCACTTCTTCTTGCATTTTAAGATCAAATTTGCGCTCCCGCCCGCCTTTAAGCTCCAGATAAACCTTAGCCAAAAGCTCCGCGTCAACCAGGGCACCGTGGGTGGTACGGCTGGCGAGAGAAATATCAAACCGCTTACACAAGGCGTCCAAGGAATTACTGGCGCCGGGAAATTTCTCGCGCGCCATAATCAGCGTATCGATAAACCGTTTACGGGGATAAGGGTCGTAATCTGCCCGTTCCAACGCCGCATTGATAAACCCCCGGTCAAAACTGGCATTGTGGGCAATAAGCGCGCTGTCGCCAGCAAAGTCCATAAAGTCCTGTGCAATATCGGCAAATAAGGGCTTGTCCTTTAAAAACGCTGTCGTCAGGCCCGTGATCTCCGTAATCTTGGCTGACAATTCACGCTGGGGATTAACATAGGTGTGATATGTACGGCCCGTGGGCAGAAAATCGATCAGCTCAACACAGCCGATTTCCGTCAACCGGTCATCGCCGCGGGCATCAA
>QIKS01000308.1 GCA_003233025.1 Hellea balneolensis
GCTTCGGCCAGATCGGCCAGGGTGGTTGGCGGCACGGCGGGGCTGTCCGCACATCCGGCGTAAAGGGCGCCGGGTTGGACATTGATCTTGCCGATTTGTGTTTTCAAACCGGTGTTCATGGCGCTGGCCGTGCCGGCACTATCGGCGACCTGGGCATCGAGATTATAGGTTTTGACCAAAGCGAGGTGGGGGAATGTTTCGAAGGACAGTTGGTTGTCCTCACCGCTCATACCTTTGCTTTGTCCATCAAAAATTCGCGCTGCGGTTATGGTGGAAATACCCATGCCGTCGCCAATAAACAAAATGACGTTTTTGGTTTTTGTTGCTGGGGAGAGGGCTAGTGTTGAGGCCGGGGCCAGGGTTGGCGCCGGTGTTGAAACTGGTATCGGGACCGGTGTCGGTGTCGGAGTTTCCTGCACAGGCTCGGCGGGTTGGCAGGCCGATAAAGCCAGAACGCTGGCGGATAAACTTAAAACACAAAATTTTGAAAGCGGGCGCATGATATCTCCTGATGAAATGTTGCGTTAGAATAGAGGCTTTAGAAGGGCTTTGTATATCCCTATAATGTAAGTTCTTTGCCAAAGCCAAGGAGTGTTCTATATCAAGATTGTCAAATGATTCGCTGTTTATGAGGTATGTGTGCGGTTTTTACTGCTGTCTTTTGGATGTATTGTGCCACTGATGTCTTGCGCAGGGCCGGGCGGCGGGGTGGCTGACGGCCGGCCGGGACTGGGGCAATATCAAAGACCACTTTACCAGCAAGTCCAACCAACACCATTTTTGCCGCGGCGCGACCAATGCGGCGCCCAGCTTTATCAAGGGCTTATTGGCCAGCATGAGGGCGGAGTTGTGTTTACAACATTGCCGGGCCGCTCCCGGGTTGTGAAGCCGGCGCAGCCGCAAACCGATGAGGATGAGTTTCTACAAGACTTACGCCCAGGCCCGCCTTTGGTGGAAATCCGGGAATTTTTATCCGGCCAGCTTTTATATGCCCCGACCATACAAGCCGTTCAGGGCAATGATGGTTTGGGTCCCGACCAGCAAGACCGGTTGACCATAGAGCTTGATCGGCAGGGCTATATTCGCAGGATAAATTGCCGTTAATATAACCCGGTTTTGGATATTTCTTTACGGATTTAGCTGACCGGCGAGCCGAAGCAGCATCCGTTATTTGGGAAAAACATTGTGTTGATGGGGGAGGGCGCTTAAGGTTCATTCGTGCAAACCGAAATCTTCATCGCCTATATTCTCACGGTTCTGGCCCTGATGAGTACACCCGGCCCGAGCCATATTTTGATGCTGTCCAATTCAGCTGCCAACGGGTTTCGCCGTTCTATGGCGACTGCGGCGGGCGACCTTAGCGCCAATATGTTGCAAATGTTGGCGGCAGGTCTGGGCTTGTCGGCTTTGATCATGGCGGCGCCCAAAGCCTTTATCGCCATCAAAATTGCCGGGGTTTTGTATTTGGTTTGGCTTGGTATCCAGATGTTGCGCAAATCCTTTAAGCCCCGGCAGGAAAATATCTCTGCACCGCGCACCAGCTTGCAGACACTGTATCTGCAAGGCTTCATCACGTCCGCCACCAACCCCAAGGCCGTGGTATTTTTCGCCGCCCTGTTTCCGCAATTCATTGCAAACACATCGGCGTTCTGGCCACAATTCTTTGTTCTCAGCGCTGCCTACATTCTCATCGACGGTGTATTTTTGAGCGTGTACGGTTTTGCCGCTTCGCGCCTACGCAGCTTTACATCATCAAATGCTTCGAGGTGGATCGACCGTCTGGGTGGTATCGGCATATTGATTGCCGCTCTGTTGCTTGGCTTAAAATCGGTGTCGCGTAGCTGAAAGCAGGGCCCTTAGGCCGCTAAAAGGTGGCTCGGGCGGCTATGTTCTTCAAGTTTTTCTTGTAAAATTTTAACTTCGCCCTTGAAGAACCCAAGCTGCCAATAGGCGGATTTGAGATCCCTCAAGGTTTCCTTTGACAAAAGATGTCCATGTAACCGACGAATTTGGGACATTTTTAAGCCATTGCTTTTGAAGTAAAGCGCCAAGGAAAAAACGGTATGATTATCAGGGCCATGCAATCTAAAGGGGGTTTTTTTAATATCCTGCCCGGCACAAATAATATGGCCAAACCCTAGAAATGCAGCGCAAAGGGCCATGACTTGATGGTTGTCCATGCGCTGAACATAGATTGGTTTGCGTCCTGTTTTGTGTAACATATCGGCCAGTTTTTTGAATATGCGACGCTTGAGATAGCCGGGACGACTGGCCATTTTTGGCAGATAGTAAAAAACCGGGCAGCCATAATCGTCAACATAATATTTTTCATCAAGACGTGTGCCGTAAATTTCTGTCAGACGGTTTTGTTGAATTTTATTTTTATTGTAAAGCTTAGGCAGCTCGTCAGGTTCCGGTTTAAAACTTATGGGCCATGAGGTCATGGCGCAATAATTTTTAAGCTGGCGGAAGGTTTCTGCAATCCATTGTGTATGTTCCGGCTCGTTTCGCGGCGCATGGTTTTTTAAAATATCCGCTTCCGAACATGGATATAGGGACGCTTCACCCCGAGAGTGTTTCTTTGAAAAATTGTCAATAATCCAGCCATAGACAACCAGATGTTGCTGTGCAGACTGCGGACTAAGCAGCCCAAACCCAAGATATAATTCCTTCATAACCCCACACCCTAAAATACGCCCCTGTTTATGATGTCATTTTTTTCGCTTCATCATATTCATGCACAGCTTGTAACCATATGCTTTCCATATCTTCAAGTTGTAATACTTGCACTACACGTTTTTTGCCCAAAATGATAGCTTTTTGCGGATTGTTGGTAAACAAATCGGAAACGGCCAATTGGGTATCTATGTCGTTAATCGCGGTCTTGGCGGCTTCGATTTGCTTCTCTGTCGTGGCGATTTTCTCTTTCAAGGGGGCAATGTCGTCGCGGGCCTTTGCCGAGTTGCGCCTTTGGTTTGGCTTGTTGGCTTTGGATTTTTTGGTTTTGCCTGTGCTGCGCTGTTTCTCCAATTGGGCTTTGCGGTAGTCTTGCAGAGTGCCGTCATAATTTCGGATACCCTTATTGCCAACGACCCACAGCTGATCGACAACGCTTTCGAGTAAATTGGTGTCATGGGAAATCAACAAAACCGCGCCTTCATAAAGATTGAGGGCCTTGGTCAGCTCGGCCCGGCTGTCCATATCCAGATGGTTGGTCGGCTCATCCAGTACCAATAAATGCGGTGCATCAAAACTGATCAGCGAGAACAAAAGCCGTGCTTTCTCGCCGCCCGACAGATCGCGGGCAGGGGTTTCGGAGTTTTCGTGCCCTAGTCCAAAGCGGGCCAGCCTTGCCCGTCTTTGGGCTTGGCTGGCGTCTGGCATCAGATCACGAATATGGTCATAAGGGGTTTGGTCGAGATGGAGCGCGTCAATTTCGTGCTGGGCGAAATAGCCGATTTTAAGCTTTTTGTGCTTTTTTATAAATCCGGTTTTGGGTGACAACATGCCAAGAACACCCTTGGCAAAGGTTGATTTCCCTTCGCCGTTTTGCCCTAAAATTCCGATCCGGTCGTCAAAATCAATATAAATATCAAGCCCCTCCAGAATATTTGTCTCCTCATCATAGCCGAGTGCCACGTTATCAAAGCGCACGATAGGCGGGCTTAGCGCGCGCTCGGGACTGGGCAGATCAATAGGCGGGATCGGGTCATTGATGATGGTGGCGACGGGTTTCATTTTTTCAAGCCGCTTGACCCGCGACTGGGCTTGTTTGGCTTTCGAAGCTTTGGCTTTAAACCGGTTGACGAAGCTTTCCAAATGCCGGCGTTCATCATCTTGCTTGCTGCGCAGGGACATGGATAATCGTTGCTGCTCGCGCAGTTGTTTTTCAAAATTATCGTAATCGCCCGTATAGGAGAATAATTTTCTGTCACGCAAATGGGCGATATGGGTGGCGACGGCGTTGAGGAAATCCCGGTCATGGGAGACAATAAAAGCGGTTCCGGCATAGCCGCGAATATGAGCCTCCAGCCATACTGCGCCCTCGATGTCGAGGTAATTTGTTGGCTCATCAAGCAAAAGCAAATCGGGCTTGGCAAAGAGCATGGCGGCGAGGGCAACCCGCATCCGCCAGCCACCGGAAAATTCTGAACAAGGTTTTTGTTGATCATCGGCGTCAAAGCCCAGGCCAGATAAAATACTGCCGGCCCTGGCTTCGGCGCTATAGGCGTCTATATCGGAAAGCCGGGTGTAAATTTCGGAAATTTGTTCAGGGTCTGTAGCGGTTTCTGCTCGTAGCAAAAGCGAGCTTCTTTCTTTATCCGCCGCCAAGACCGTCGCCATCAAGCTTTCGGGGCCGGAGGGGACTTCTTGATCAACCGCGCCAAATTTGGCGCCTTTGCGCAAATTAATTGTCCCGTCATCAGGGCTAAGCAAGCCTTTAATCAGATTGAACAGGGTTGATTTCCCCGTGCCGTTACGGCCAACAAGCCCAACCTTGCTGCCTTTGCCAACGGCTAAAGTCGCTTGCTCAAATAGCGGGCGACCTTCTATGCGAAATGTTAAATCATTAATATGTAGCATTTTCTCTTCACAGATTGAGCCGGGTTGGTTATAGAGCGTGGAATCAAATTTACCCCTTATAAGGAGGCCAGAATGGCTATACAACGTACGTTTTCAATTATTAAACCTGATGCAACAAAACGCAATATTACCGGGCTGATTAATGCCAAAATCGAGGCGGCTGGTCTGCGTATTGTCGCGCAAAAACGCATCCGCCTGTCCGAAGGTCAGGCCAAAGGTTTTTACGCAGAACATGCGCAGCGCCCTTTTTACAGTGAATTGGTTGAATTTATGATGTCAGAGCCGGTAATCGTCCAGGTTCTTGAAGGTGAAAATGCCGTTGCCGCTTACCGGGATGTTATGGGGGCGACCAATCCTGCCGAGGCGACGCCGGGAACCATCCGCGCTGAATTTGCCTTAAGCTTGG
>QIKS01000298.1 GCA_003233025.1 Hellea balneolensis
TTAAGGCAGGTATTGGGCAGCGCCTAAAAGTTGGCCGCCGGGCTTGTTTTGTATGAGGATGACCAAGGCTTCGCCTTTGGGCAATTTATCAAGTGTGGCGGAAAAACCATCCGCTAATGTCCAATGGCCAACAGGTGTGCTTTCCGTCACCACATTTAACAAAGATACAGTGCGCCCCCTGTTCTCACCACGCGCCACAGAAACGTCTTGCACGCCAGGTTGATAACGCACTGCCACAATGACCGCATTGTCTGTCAGGGCGGCATCCTTGCCGATTTGGACAACAATACCGTCTTGTGCTGCCGTAAATGTTATGGGCGCGCGAGGCGGGGTCAATTTATGGCTTTCTATCTGGGCTTCGGTATAGCGCGAACTGTGGGCGGCGCCGTTCAGCACCATTTGCGGTGTATAAACTTGTCCGTCAAACTGTCGCCGGCCATAGGCCCGCTGGCGGGCGGAAAATTTAGCCTGGCCGAATGTATCCTTCCAACCCAGATAATCCCAATAATCAACACTATAGGAAAGGGCGAGAACACCCGGATTATCGGCAAGGCCACGCACAAATTTATTGGCCCGCGGACAGGACGAGCAGCCTTGGGAGGTAAATAGCTCCACCACAGTGACAGGCGCGGCTATCAGTTTTTGTTCAGCCCGCGACGGGGTGGTGAGGGCGGCGGCCAAGCCTAAGCCCAGAGCCAAGATCACCAATGTTTTTTTGTTTAAATTTTTCATATCTTTTCCTAACCCACAGCCTGTTTAAAAACCAGACACGCTTACATCACAATTGCTTGACGTGAAAATCTGACCTTGTCTACAATCCTTTTAACGTGCAGAAAGTGGTAGGGGAAAACAGGCAGGGAAAATGACCAAAGATTTGTTTCGCAAAGAAGCTATTCGCCACCGCACCCGCGCCCTTTACGGCGACGTGGTGCTAGCGGCACCTTTGTCAAGCTGGCTGATAACCGGATTGCTCATAGCCTTGATCGGCGGCGCAATTGCCTTTGGGGTTTTTGTTCATGTCGAGAGCGACACCGGCCCGCTCCCCTTGTGGCGCTGGATATTTGAGCGCCCATCATGACAGGGTTTTTCCCCAAAGCCCTGCCCACCGTCTTGCAAACCGAAGCGACGGAATGCGGCCTGGCCTGTTTGGTGATGATTGCCCGCTACCACGGCCATGATATTGATTTGGGCGGCTTACGCAAAACCGCTTCGGTGTCCCTTAAGGGCGCTAATTTAAAGCAGCTTATGGCCGTGGCCGGGACATTACATCTCTCCACCCGGCCCTTGCGGGTCGAACTTGACCAACTGCACAAAGTCCAGATGCCCGCCATATTACATTGGGATTTAAACCATTTCATTGTCTTGAAGAAAATTAAAAATGGCCGTGTGCATATTATCGACCCTGGACGCGGCCTACGGGTGATCGCGTTGGAGAAAGTGTCCGATCATTTCTCCGGCGTTGCTTTGGAGCTGACACCTGCCGCCGATTGGGACATGCTTGAAAACCGCCTTAAGCCCAAATTATCCCATCTGTGGCAAAAAATGACCGGGCTGAAACGAGCGATTTTTCAGACCCTGACCCTGTCGGTTATCTTACAACTTGTCGCTCTGGCCATGCCGTTTTATCTGCAATTGGTTGTTGACCGGGCCATTGTGCCGGGGGACGCAAATTTGTTATTTGCGCTGCTTTTGGGCTTTGCCGCCTTGGCCGTCATCCGGGCAATGTCCGAGGCCGTGCGCGGCTGGGCCATATTGGTTTATGGTAATCAGATGAGCTTTCAAATGATCGGCAATATTGTCCGCCACCTCTTGCGCCTGCCGACAAGCTGGTTTGAAAAGCGGCATGTCGGGGACGTTATTTCGCGCATTGGCAGCGCCCGCCCCATTCAAGAAGCCTTAACGGAATCGGTTGTCGGTATTTTAATCGACGGCTTTATGGCCATCTTCACCTTGGTCATTTTATTTGCCTATTCGCCCCTTTTGGCAGGCATTGTTTTGGGCATAACCGCCTTGCTCGCCGTCGTCACCTTGCTGATTTACCCGCCTTTGCGCCGCACCCAGGAAGAAGCCATTGTCACCAAGGCCATCGAAAATACCCATATTATCGAGAGCGTGCGCGCCGCGACTACGGTCAAATTATTTGGCCGGGAAGCGTCGCGTGAGGCGGCGTGGCGCAATTTATTTGCCGACACCATTAACGCCGATACCAGCCACGGGAAATTTCTCATTGCCCAGAAGTTTTTCGAAACCCTGCTTATGGGCTTGCAAGTTGTCCTGGCGGTTTATTTGGGGGCAAAATTGATCATGGGCGACAGCAGTTTTGCCACTATCGGCATGTTGTTTGCTTTCTTAGGTTATCAGCGTCATTTCACCGACAGCGCCACCCGGTTCTTGCAAGAAGGGATTAAGTTTCGCCTTTTATCCCTGCATTTGGATCGCCTGTCCGATATTGTTTATGAGGACAGCGAAGATTTGGGCCAAATGCCCAAGACACCCTCGCCCTTGGCTGGCGCTATCCGTATTGAAAACGTCAGTTTTCGCTATAGCGATAATGACCCGTGGATTTTAAAAGACCTGAGCCTGGACATAAAAGCCGGCAGCATGATCGCCATTACCGGGGCCAGCGGCGGTGGTAAAACCACCTTGATGAAGCTGATGCTCGGACTTTATCAGCCAGGCAGGGGACAAATATTGGTTGACGGGGCGCCTTTGTCGCAGATCGGCATGGCCCATTGGCGCTCACAAATCGGCGTGGTCATGCAAGACGATCAGCTTTTGTCGGGCACATTGGCCGACAATATTGCCTTCTTTGATCCGCAAATCGACATGCAAAAAGTCTACAAAGCGGCAATGGCGGCCCAAATCCACGACGAAATTATCGCTATCCCGATGAATTATCTCTCCATGGTCGGCGATATGGGCAGTGTGTTATCGGGCGGGCAAAAGCAAAGGGTTTTGCTGGCCCGCGCCCTGTATCAGGAGCCACAAGTTTTGTTTTTAGACGAAGGCACCGCCAATATTGACGCCAAAACCGAGAAAAAAATCGCTGATGTATTGGCGAAAATGCCGATCACTCGCGTCGTTATTGCCCACAGAAAACAGCTGATCGGGCGTGCGGATCAGGTTTTTAGCGTCCAAAAACTTTAAACAAAACAACCCTCAAAGTCTTTTTTTGATATTTTTAGGTTGAAAAACCTAATTTAATCAAATACTTACCATAAATGGTAACCATTTAGTTACCATAATAAAA
>QIKS01000297.1 GCA_003233025.1 Hellea balneolensis
AGGGCAAGAATCCCGCCGTATCACCAAGGCGGATTTCACGGATTTTGATTTTATCCTGGCTATGGATAAGCGAAATTTGGCCACCCTGCTACGCCGTTGTCCTGAAGAATTTACCAATAAACTTGCTTTGTTTATGGATTATGCGCCCGCCGGGGAACTTGCCGAAGTCCCCGACCCTTATCGCGGCGGCAGCGCGGGGTTTGATAAGGTTTTGGATATGATAGAAGCCGCCAGCGACGGATTAATCGCGGCTTTGAGATAAGAGGTTAATTCTTCACCAGCCCCTAATTTGGCAAGACGGTGTGTAAAAAATAATCATGTTGATTATCGCCCGGCTCTGGCGCACATTAAGCCCATGGCTTTAAAAATTGCATTCCAGATGGACCCGATAGAAGACGTTGATGTCAACGCCGATACCAGCTTTGCTTTGGCCGAAGCGGCGCAAGCGGCGCAAGCGCGGGGCTATTCGCTTTACTCTTATGGGCCAACCGAGCTGAGCTATAATGCGGGGCGCATAGAAGCCCGGGCGCGGCCTATGCGTGTGCAGCGAAGGGTGGGCGAGCCAGCCCTGTTCGGCGAGCCGGTTTTATTGGATTTGGCCAAAGATATTGACGTGGTGTGGATGCGCCAAGACCCGCCTTTTGACATGCAATATATTACAGCTTCGCATATTTTGGAAATGCTCAAGGGCAGAACTTTTGTTGCCAATGATCCCCAGTGGGTGCGGTCTTGCCCTGAAAAAATTGTGCCGCTTGAATTTCCAGATATTATCCCCGACACGTTAATCAGTCGTGACAAGCGCTCCATCGATGATTTTCGCAGCCTGCACAAAGATATCATTCTCAAGCCTATTTATGGCAATGGCGGGGCGGGTGTGTTTTTGGTCAAAGCGGGCGATAGCAATTACACATCTTTGTTGGAGATGTTTTTTGAAAACTCCCGCGAGCCGATCATCGCCCAAGCTTTTTTAAAGGACGTCAAAAACGGCGATAAGCGCATTATTATTGTTGACGGCGAACCGGTTGGTGCGATTAACCGGGTGCCGCCAAAAGGCGAAACCCGCTCCAACATGCATGTGGGCGGCAAGGCGGAAGCGAGCCAGCTTACAAAAACGGATATTGAGATTTGTGCTGCCATCGGCCCCATGTTGAAAGAGCGCGGACAGATTTTGGTGGGGATTGATGTGATCGGTGATAAAATGACCGAGATCAACCTGACCTCACCAACCGGGGTGCAAGAATTAAAACGCTTTAGCGGCATTGATGCGGCCGCCCTGTGTTGGGACGCAATTGAACGCAGGCTCGGCGCGTAAATAATCACCGCTCGTCAATCTCTTTTTAGCACATTTATATTAGGGTGTCGGTATGAGAAATTGTACCGCCCTTATTTATATGTTTTTTTTGTTGGTCAGCCTCGGCTTGAGCGGCTGTACCAGCACAGGCCCTACGCAGTTGTCCCAAACAAAGCCAATTTTTCAACTGGCTGACCGGGCGCAATTTTTACAAACGGATAAACGCTGGGCCCGCCAAACTCTGGGCGGTTCATATGAGGCTCTGAGCAGTGACGGCTGTCTGGTAACGGCCGCTGCAATGGCTTTGGTTAATCTCGGATTTCGCACGGACCCTGGCGATCTCACCAACCGTTTAAAATCTCTGGACGGGTTTACCAAAAATGGCTGGCTTGTTTGGAGCGGTGTCGAGCGGGCGACAGGCGGGCGGGCAAAAACCTTGTTTTATAACCGTAAGGATGACGATACTGTTCGCGCCTGTCTGGCTGCGGATTATTACCCGTTGGTCAAATTTGACCTTCCGGGCGGCAGAACACATTGGGCATTGGTGATCGGGGAAAGCCAAAGCGGCTTCTTTGTCCGCGACCCTATTGTCAATTCCAAACGCCCCATCGCCCTGTCATCGCGCACGGACAAAATTGATGCCATACGCTGTATCGGGGTAGAAGCTTAGGGGCTATCTCTAATTTATCGCCCGGGCTTCAAAAGGGCTATCGAGGGAGAAGGCAGGGATGGCGATATCAAAGCGTTCACCGCCTTCTTTTTCAAGCTGGTAACTGCCGAGCATAACGCCGGACGGGGCGGAAAGCGGCGCGCCGGATGTATAGCGAAAAACTTCTCCGGGTCGTAGCACCGGTTTTTCGCCGACAATACCTTCGCCGCGCACGGTGCAAACTTGCCCATTGCGGTCAGCGATTTGCCAGACACGTTCCATCACCTGCACATTGGCCGTGCCCTGATTTTCAATCTCAACCGTATAGGCCCAGATATAGCGGTGATCTGCCGGGGAGGATTGTTCTCGTAAAAACTCAGGCTCTACCCGAACAGTGACGTTTTTTGTTGTGCATTCATACATGTTATTCTCGCGCTCCCAACCGTTCAGCCCTAGACATACCCTAAGCAGCCCCGGGCGCAAGCTAATAAACCAGTTGGGCGAGTGGCGGCGTTGGCGGCGAGGGTTTTAGGAGAAATGACGGTCTTGGGCAAACGCATCTGTTCATGGAGGGCTGGCTCTGTTAGAAAAACTTATGCAAAAAGAATCACCTCATCCATTGGGTATATTGCCCCGTCAAGAAATCGGACAGCTGATAGCCGGCGGGCATGTGGAGCTGGGCGCGCCTGCCTTAAAAAACCAAATCCAGCCTGCGTCTTTGGATTTGCGGCTTGGGCAGAAAGCTTACCGTTTGCGCGCCAGTTTTTTGCCGGGCGCCGGGCGGACGGTTTTACAGTGTCTGGACGATCAATTGTTGATGCATGAAATTGATCTGAGCGGCGGGGCCGTGTTGGAGACGGGCTGTGTTTATTTGGTGCCTTTGCAAGAGAAGTTAAACCTACCGCCCCATATTTCAGCGCGCACAAACCCTAAAAGCTCAACGGGACGCCTGGATGTATTTACCCGGGTTATTTGTGACCGCGGCGAGCAATTTGAAATGCTGAAAGCCGGCTATCAAGGTCCGCTTTATGTTGAAATTGCCCCCCGGACTTTTTCCGTTTTAGCGAGGCCTGGCGACAGCTTGGTGCAAATCCGGTTTCGCCGGCATCAAGAGGAGGGGAAGGAGCACAATAATATTATCCGCTCACAAACCGTCAGTATTGATTTGTCTGGTGCGGACGCGGACGGGATTATTGGCTGGCGGGCGCGGCGTCATAGCGGCCTGGTTGATCTGTCAAATATTGCGGGTCACAAGGCCCGGGATTATTGGCAAGCTTTGTCGGCGCCCCATGGACGCTTGATCCTCGACCCGGACGAATTTTATATTCTGGCCTCCAAAGAAGCCGTGCAAATCCCCATCGATGAGGCGGCAGAAATGGCCCCGATCGCGCCCGAAATCGGCGAATTTCGCGCCCATTATGCCGGGTTTTTTGACCCCGGCTTTGGCCTGTCCCAAGCTGGCGGGGCCGGCTCTCGCGCCGTTTTGGAGGTGCGTGGCCGCGATGTCCCCTTCATGCTGCGCGACGGACAAGCCGTCGCCAAGCTCGATTTCGAACGCCTGACCCAAACCCCAGACGGCCTATACGGCGAAAACGGTTCCCACTACCAAGCGCAAGGCTTGCGCCTGTCGAAACATTTTGAGCTTTAATTGTTCTCTATGCAGAT
>QIKS01000065.1 GCA_003233025.1 Hellea balneolensis
GCATCAAGGTTTTCGCCGATATAATAAAGGATTTGGGCGCGCAAATGAGCGGTTGACGCGCTCCAGCCGCCGGACTTGGTTGCGGCCTCTACGGCATTTCTGATGTCTTTGCGATTGCCAAGCCCGACCTCGCCGATCAATTTTCCAGACGGAGAAATAACGCTTTGTGACACATTGCCGTCCGGGCGCGCCTGCTTGCCGCCCACATACATTTTTGCCGTCCGGTCAATGCCGGCAATGCCGTCCGGTGTCGGTTTAAGCCGGGCGGGAGAGAGGGCGGTTAGCGGCTTTGCCTGTGCGTCCGTTTTCAAGGTGAGATAGGCCAACATGCCTTCGCGTCCGCCCTCCCGACCATAGCCGCTTTCGCGCACACCGCCAAAGCCGCAGGCAGCGTCAAATTGATTGGTGGAATTTACCCAAACAATCCCGGCCTTGACCCGCGCTGCCATATCCAGGGCGACATTGATATTTTCAGACCAGATACTGGCCGCCAGCCCGTAGCGGGTATTATTGGCCAAAGCCACCGCTTCATCGGGTGTGCGAAATGTCATGGCCGCCAGTACGGGGCCGAAAATTTCTTCTTGGGCCAGCTTGGAAGCCGGGTGAACATTGGTGATCAAGGTCGGGCGGACGAAACAGCCTTTTTTGGGCAAGGGCGTGTCCGCCTGCCAGATATCGCCGCCTTCTTTAATGCCTTCGGCTATTAAGGATTGCACCAGCTTCATCTGGGTTTTGTCAACCAGAGCGCCAATATCAATGGCTTTGTCGAGCGGGTCGCCAATGCGCAGGTTTTGCATGCGGGCGCGCAGTTTTTTATAAAATTTATCGGCGACGGCTTCGGCGACGAGCAAGCGCGAACCGGCGCAACAGACCTCGCCTTGATTAAACCAAATGGCATTGACAATGCCTTCAACGGCGCTGTCCAAATCCGCGTCGCTAAAGACAATAAAGGGTGATTTCCCGCCCAGCTCCAAAGTGATTTTCTTAGCCGAACCTGCGGATTGTTCACGGATATATTTGCCCACTTGCGTCGAGCCGGTAAAGGCCAGCTTGTTGATTTTTTTGTGCCCGACAATGGCTTTGCCGGTCTCGCCGTCGCCGGTGATAATATTGACAACACCTGCGGGCAGTCCCGCCTTCATGCACAGCTCACAAAAATAAAGCGCGGTCAGCGGCGTTTGCTCGGCCGGTTTAAGAACAACCGTATTGCCAGCCGCCAGTGCCGGCGCGATTTTCCAAGATAACATCAGGAAGGGGAAATTCCACGGAATGATCTGCCCGGCAATGCCCACAGGCTCATAGCCGGATAGTTCGTCGTCGCGCAGGGCCGCCCAGCCCGCATGGTAGTAAAAATGGCGCGCCACAAGCGGGATATCAATGTCGCGGCTTTCGCGAATGGGCTTGCCATTGTCCAGGCTTTCCAACACCGCCAAAATTCGCGAATGCTTTTGGACGAGCCGGGCCAGGGCGTATAAATATTTAGAGCGCTCAAAACACGATAGACCCTGCCAATCACTTTGCGCTTTATCGGCGGCATTTACCGCTTTGTTGACATCGGCTTTGCTGGCTTGGGCGATCGTGGCCAATTTGGCATTTGTCGCCGGGTTGGTACTTGCGAACGGCTTGCCTTTGGCAGCCACCCATTTGCCGCCGATAAAAAGCTTGAAATTGCGCTTATGACTGTCCAGCCAAGCATGGGCGGCCTCAGTGCTTTCAGGGGCAGGGCCGTAGTCCATGGATTTAAAAATTTTGTTTACTGACATGTTTTTTATTTCCTCATCATACCATCGGTTGATGCGCCCGCGCCGCGTAGCGTCCGGTGGCGCAATGCTCAAGCTGGCGTTCTATATCGGTGAGCAGGCTGGAGGCACCAATGCGAAAAAGCTCAGGTTCCAGCCAATCATTTCCCAGTTCTTCTTTCATCAAAACCAGATATTGCAGCGCGGTTTTTGCGTCGCCAATCCCGCCCGCCGGTTTATAGCCGATTTTATAGCCGGTCATTTCTTGGTAGGCGCGGATCATCCGCACCATGGCCAAAGACACCGGCAAGGTCGCATTGACGCCTTCTTTGCCGGTTGATGTCTTGATGAAATCAGCACCCGCCATCATCGATACCATAGAGGCCCGCGCCACATTGTTTAACGTGCCCAGCTCGCCCGTGCCCAAGATTACTTTAAGGTGGGCGTCGCCACAAGCATCACGGGCCTTGGCGACCAATTTATAAAGCCCGTTCCAATTTTCACTTAAGACCAAATGGCGTTCAATAACAATGTCGATTTCTTTGGCTCCGGCTTTCACCGATGCTTTAATCTCGGCCAAGCGTAAATGCAAAGGCGACAAGCCGGACGGAAAACCGGTCGAGACGGCGGCGACGGGAATGCCGGAGCCTTCAAGCGCCTCTACGGCGGTTTTCACGAAAGTATGATAGACGCATACTGCGCCCGGTTTTATGTTCAGATTTTGCGCGCCAAGCGCCGTCAGAACATCGGGCCTTACGGGCATTTTCGCTTTGGCGCACAGGCGGCGCACCCGGCCAACACTGTCATCACCGGCCAAAGTTGTCAGATCGATCAGGGTGATAGCTTTTAACAGCCAGGCGGCTTGCCACTGTTTTTTAACGCTGCGCCGTCCGGCCAGGCTTTTTGCCCGCCGTTCAAGGGCGCTGCGGTTAACGGCGATATTTTCCACATGCTTGAGATCGAGAGCTGTGCCAGGGTTTCGTTTTATCGCCATATCTAACCGATCTGCCTTAAGAAGCTTCTGATCAGGGCCTCGAAATCCTTGGCGGCCCGCGCGGCCACTTCTTTGGTTTGGGCGTGAGTGATTGCAGTCTTGGACAAGCCGGCACCCATATTGGTAATATTGGAAAACCCGATGGTTTTTAGCCCCAAGAACCGGGCCAGGATAACCTCTGGCACGGTTGACATGCCAACGGCGTCCGCGCCCAATATTCCCGCCATGCGCACTTCTGCCGGCGTTTCGAAATTGGGGCCGGAGAACCAGGCATAGACGCCCTCATGTAAAACCAGCCCGGCTGCCTTGGCACCGGTTTTGGCAGCGGCGCACAAACCCGGATCATAAGCATCCACCATATCAACAAACCGTTCGTCCCCGGCCTCGCCGATTAAAGGGTTATTGCCAGAAATATTAAGGTGATCGGTAATGAGCATTTGTGCGCCCGGCCCCATGCTTTCTCGCAAAGACCCTGCCGAATTGGTCAAACAGACACTG
>QIKS01000180.1 GCA_003233025.1 Hellea balneolensis
AGACGTCTGCGGCGCGCCCGCAACATAATTATCCATCGCAGATTTGTCCTCGCCGTCTTCAAGCAGCACGGCAATCGGTGCATTAACCTTGACCCCGGCGCTGCCCTCAGCCACCAAAATTTTGACCAAAACCCCTTCCTCAACGGCTTCTATTTCCATAGTTGCTTTGTCGGTTTCAATTTCGGCCAGCAGATCTCCGGCGTTAATTTCGTCGCCTTCCTTGACCAGCCATTTCGTCAAAGCCCCCTCTTCCATAGTCGGGCTAAGGGCAGGCATGAGGATTTCAATGGGCATTACACACCCCCAACATTATTTGTATAAACCCGCTCATACCTGTGCATACAGGTATCCATCGACGCACGCGCGGCGCAAACCGATAACCCTGCAATAGACCCCTGCATACGCAGGGGTGAGCGGAGTGTGTAAGGGGCAGGTATGGGGAGTACGCAAAGGGCAGGTATGCGAAATGTGTAAAGCGCGGGTACCGAGGTGTTATTTAACATAACAAACCTCCTTTACCGCCGCAACAACGTCCCGTGCATTGGGCAAACTCAGTGCCTCCAAATTTCCCGCATAAGGTAGAGGCACGTCTTTTTGAAATACGCGGGCCGGCGGGGCGTCGAGATAATCAAAAGCTTGCTCCATCACCCGCGCAGCGATTTCTGCACCGATACCCGATTGGCCCCAGCCTTCTTCGGCGCAAACAATCCGGTTGGTTTTCTTGACGGATGCGATGATGGTCGCGCTGTCGAGCGGGCGTAAGGTACGCAGATCAATCACTTCAGCGGATATGCCTTCTTTCTCAAGCTCGCTGGCCGCTTCCAAAGCCCGGCCCACCATGCGAGAATGGGCGGTGATGGTGACATCTGTACCGACCCGTCGCACCAAGGCTTTACCGATAGGGACGATATAATCCTCTATATCGGGGATATCCATAACCTCCCCATACATCATCTCATGTTCAAGAAAGACAATGGGGTTAGGATCGCGAATGGCAGCTTTGAGCAAGCCTTTGGCGTCCGCCGCGTCATAAGGCGCAACCACTTTAAGGCCCGGCACATTGGCATACCAGGACGAGTAATCATGACTATGCTGCGCCCCGACCCGGCTGGCCGCGCCGTTGGGGCCACGAAAGACGATCGGGCAACGCATTTGGCCGCCGGACATATAAAGGGTCTTGGCGGCGGAATTGATAATCTGGTCAATCGCCTGCATGGCAAAATTCCAGGTCATAAATTCAACGATTGGTCTCAAGCCGCCCATAGCCGCGCCAACCCCAATACCGGCAAATCCGTGTTCGGTTATCGGGGTGTCTATGACGCGTTTATCGCCAAATTCCGCCAATAATTCACGGGTGACTTTATAAGCACCTTGATACTGGGCCACTTCCTCGCCCATAATAAAAACCCGCTCGTCGCGGCGCATTTCCTCCGCCATTGCGTCGCGCAAAGCATCGCGGACACTGATCTCGACCATTTTCGTACCGGCAGGAATATCCAGCTCTTGCGCGGGTGGTTGAGGGGCAACAGGCGGGGCTGCGGGGTTAGGCGCAGGCGCAGGTTCAGGCGTCACATTTGCGGCCGCCGCGACTTGCTTCGCGGGGGTTTTTAAAACATCCGCCCCCTCCCCGTCTTCCAGCAATTGCAAGATCACCGTACCGACCGCCACATTTTGGCTGCCTGCTGCCACGAGAATTTTGCCGACAATGCCCTCGTCAACCGCCTCAACTTCCATAGTCGCTTTATCGGTTTCGATCTCGGCCAGAATGTCGCCGGAGCGGACTTCGTCGCCCTCCTTGACCATCCATTTGATCAAGGCACCTTCCTCCATGGTCGGCGACAGAGCCGGCATTTGTACATCAACACTCATGTCTCCACCTCCAGCAATACATCGGTGTAAAGCTCGGACGGGTCGGGTTCGGGGGAAGCTTTGGCGAAATCGGACGCGTCATTGACCACGGCTTTAATCTCTTTATCAATCGCCTTCAGATCCTCTAAGCCAGCCCATTTTTCATCCAGTAAACGGTTTTTAACCCGGTCGATTGGATCGTGATCTTCGCGTACTTCATTGACTTCCTCGCGGGTGCGGTATTTGGCCGGATCCGACATGGAATGGCCACGGTAGCGATATGTCATCATCTCCAAAATCAGCGGCCCCTTGCCAGAACGCACATGTTTGGCGGCCTTTAGAGCAGCTTCCTGAACGGCCAGTACATTCATGCCGTCGACCTGCACACCCTTTATGCCAAAACTAATGCCGCGTTTATAAAGCTCGGTTTGTGCCGAAGCCCGCTTAATGCTCGTGCCCATGGCGTATTGATTGTTTTCTATGACAAAGAGCGTCGGCAGGCTCCATAGCTTTGCCATATTAAATGTCTCGTAAACCTGCCCCTGGTTCGCCGCGCCGTCGCCAAAGAAGACAATGCTAATCGCGCCATTACCCAGATATTTATTGGCCAAGCTCAGCCCGGCGCCAATCGGCACTTGCGCGCCGACAATACCGTGGCCGCCGTAAAAATTTTTCTCAACCGAAAACATATGCATGGAGCCGCCTTTGCCCCGCGAATACCCGTCCCGGCGCCCGGTCAGCTCGGCCATGACACCGCGAGGCTCCATATCACAAGCCAACATATGACCATGATCGCGGTAGCTGGTAATCATTTGATCGCCATCTTTCATCGCCCCCCTAATCCCGACAACAACCGCTTCCTGACCAATATAAAGATGACAAAACCCGGCGATAAAGCCCATGCCGTAAAGCTGGCCCGCCTTTTCTTCAAAACGGCGAATGAGCAGCATTTGCTTGTAAAGTCGCAAAAGTTCCGCCTTGCTAGACTTCAATTTCCCAGAGGTTTTAACCATATGGCCATCCCTTTATTACGCATATGAAACAAATATTGCTGCCATATTGAAACTATAAGTTCTTACAGAAATATTAGACGGTATTTTAGGGGGTTTCGTCAAGCCAAATTACGACTTCATTCGCACGCGAAACATTAAGGTCGCGGCGAGCTTGCTCATCGAGCAAATCCAGATCCAACCCGTCAGCCCGCAGCATTTTTGCGCGTTTTTCAAGCTTGGCTATACGGGTGTTTAGCTCTGTTATTTCGGTTTTATAGCCATTGATTTCATCTTGATAATTGGCCCATTTTAAAATGCCTTGATCGCCGCTGAGGGCATGAAAACCAAGATACAGATAAAACACGCACAACAGCGTCAAT
>QIKS01000102.1 GCA_003233025.1 Hellea balneolensis
TAAGCGCGGCTCGAAAGGGCTGCAATAAACAAGCTTATCAAGGCCGGGCGTTCGAAAACTGGTTTCGGAAATTTACCGGCTTTGAGAGTGCATGTGCGCCGCCGAAAGCCGACAAAGCCACGCGCCTCGCTCACGAGGATATCGAAAAGCTTTGGCACCCGATAGAGCAACACGATGACTGGACGGATTTTGACACTAAAATTGCTGCCTTAAAAACTGCCGTCTAGCGTTTTTTCACACCCAATTGCTGCAAGCGCCATTTGACAACATCAATGCGGTCTTGGCCAAAAAACGGCTCACCGTCCAGGACAAATGTAGGCACACCCCAGTGGCCGGCAGCGCGTAAATCCTTATCATTTTGCGCCAGTATCGCGTCCATTTTATCCGCTTCTATTGCGGCTTCCAAATCCGCCAAATCCAAACCAGCCCGTGCCACAGCATCGGCCAGGTGTGTGCCCTGATCCCACGGCACGCCCGTCCAGATCAAAGCACCAACTTCGTTGATAAACGCCAAGCCCCGCCCGGCCATGCACGCCGTCACCCCCAATCTTGACAGCCGCCAAATATGGGGTTGGTCTGGGGCAAATTCCCCGGTCTTTGGATCAACAACAATCGGATCAGGGCTGGGCATAGCAAGCGTCTGTTCGCTCATCTGGGCCAGACGGACAATATCACGCAGCAAATAAGCCATCCATTGCGGCCCGCGCCCGACAAAAAATTCGGGCTGCCGGATCGCTAAAGGCATGACGATTTTTACCGTCAATTGCACATCCCATTCCTGGAGAAGCGCCAATGTTGGCTTGAGCGCCAAATAAGAATAGGGCGAGCGAAATGACCAGTATAAATCAATATGTGACATGAAAGCCTCCTAGTATCTCTATTAGCATATGAAGCGCGTGAGCGTTCTTATTTTTTGAGGTTTAGAGCGTCGCTTTCAACGAGGGGTAAGGGTGGAAATGACCGCCCGTATTCGGCCCTTGGTGCTGGGGTTACAGGCGCGGATTTGGCCGTAACGGCGACGTAATTTTCCCGGCAGGTGGCCAAGGCGACCGAGGTTTTTGTCGCCAAAATTTTCGGCGCCGAAATAAAGCTTGGCGAACAGCGCTTCCGGGCCTTGTTTGGGGCCTTGGGCCGTGAAAACCCCTGACGAAACACGGACGTGTTCGCTGGCATATTGGCGTTTATAACCGTCCAGGCCGGGGCCTAAGTCCAGGCGTAAATAACCAAGGGTGGAGGCTTGGTCGATTAAGGCTTCCAACAGCTGTATCCCGGGTGCCAAATGTTGTAATTCATGGTTATAGGCGACCATCCAGCTGTGAAAAACCGCGCCGTCCGTTAGCCCCAAATCGATGGCCGCCAGGGTGTCGCCTATATACAAAACATGCATGTCGGCGCGCAGGTCTTTGTCTGGGTTTTGTTGCCACAGTGTGTGCAGCACATTGCGTGTCCACGGGGCGGCCAGCACATCATATTTCCCCGTCGCGGCAAATTGTTGCCGCTTCCACCGTATCAATTGCTCGAATACATCTTGGTCATTTGAACGAAAAACGAAACGCCGTTCGCCTGTTTCTTCCGCTTTGCGCACGCGTCTTTTGTGGCTTTTAAGGTGGCGGCGATAACTGCTATCCCGGTCTTGTCGCCAATTTTCCGTGTCGATTACCGCGCAAGGCATGGTTTGAAATATGTCCGGGTTTGGCGGGGGCATGGCGCTAAAATGATAGGCACCAATACGGGCTTTGCGCAAAATTTCTTGTGGGTCCAACTGGGTATGCGGCGCGCAAATAAAGCCGTGATAATCGGTCAGGGGCGCGCCAACCGGGCGGGCAAAACCAATCCGGCCACCGGGTTTTTTGTGGCCTTGAAACGGCAGGAAAGCGGTGGGGGTTTGCCCGTCCAAAACCTCCAAAACATAGACGTCCGGGCAATGTTGGGCCAAAACCTGGGTGTAAGAGAGGGCAAAATACGGGCTATAGAGCGCCGGATTATCCGCACGAAATTGCTGCCAAAGCGCCCGGTTTGGAGCGCTGAGGGCAAAGGGAGAAATAATATTTACATTTAATTCTGACACCAACGGCCCCATAACCAATCTTGTTCACGGCTATCACTAACAAAATTTGGTTAGAACAGCCTTAACAATAATGCCTTGAGCTTAGGGCGCAAATTAGCTGCAAGCCGGGGCAGGCATTATGGGTGCGCCGGCACCGCCGAGCTGATTAAATTAAGGGGTAGAGATGTGGTGTCTTTGGCTTGGCGCAGGGCAATGCGTGACTGGACGTCGGACACCAGAGAGATAGATAATAAAGTGTCGCGCAAAAATTTATCATAAGTGTGCATGTCCTTGGTGACAATGCGCAACATATAATCAATCGCGCCAGTCACCACCGCGCATTGAACCACTTCCGGCATGAACTGGATGGCACGTTCAAATTCTTCCATGTTTTGCGTATTGGGCAAGGCCAGCTTGACGGAAACAAATACCTCAAGATCCAAACCCAATTTCTTGCGCGACAAACGGGTGACGCGTTGCTTGATAATGCCAATTTCTTCCATACGCTTAATCCGCCGCCAACACGGCGAGGAGGACAGGCCAACCCGTTCCGCGATATCGGCAACAGAAAGCGCGGCGTCATTTTGCACTTCATGGAGGATTTTCGCATCTATGCTATCAATTTGCTTGGTCATATTTTTGCTTTATATTGGTTAATATTGAAATGTTTTGCCTATAAATAGGCCATTATAGACAATTTAGCAAACAAAAACGGCTTAAATTAAGGTAATGTTTTCTATTAAACCCTAATAAACTTGGAAACATATATTGTAAGGGGTCGTTTTTAGAGCATCATTATGAGTAAAAAAACCAACACATCCAATCTTTATGTGCCCGAGCCTTTGTTTCGGCCCGGCGACACCCCTGATTTTTCCAATATCAAGGTTCCAACCGAGCATTGTCCGGCCAAGCCGGATGTTCTTGTTGACGCCTATGAAACCGAACATATGGCGACCGGGCTTGTGCGGGTGCTTAAATTTGACGGCACGGCCACCGGGGAATGGAACCCCGGCCTGAGCCCTGATATTTTGCGGGCTGGTCTGCGTCATATGATGCTGACCCGTGAGGTTGATGAGCGCCTGTTTTCGGCCCAGCGTCAAGGCAAGCTTTCTTTTTATATGAAAAGCGCCGGCGAAGAAGCCGTTTCTGTGGCGTCTGC
>QIKS01000258.1 GCA_003233025.1 Hellea balneolensis
TATAATAAACCCGGCAATGTATGGTGTCGCCTTTAAAGCCTTTTTGTTTGATCCGTCTGGTGCCGATCCGTTCAAGCCGCAAATTATAATGTTGCTTGCTGTCAAATACCGGGACGGTGCCGCTACAAGGTTCGTCCGCTGTGCGGTGTCCGCGCATCATGATATTAAGGATAGCGGACAAGGTGTCGTCACTGTTAAATCTCTCTTCGGGGTTGGCCGGGGGCGTGCCTTGTGAGCCAAGTTTGGGGACAATGGAAACATCGACCATGTCGGCGCCGTATTGCATGTCCACCCGCCGGTTTTTCTTGTTCAAGTTTTGTTGAATATGGGTCAGGGGTTTTAAATCTGCGCCGTCATAAAACCCGGTGGTTGTTGACCAAATTTCCAATTTTTTGAGCAAGGCCCCCAGGCCAGATGTTTTAAGATCGGCGCGTACGGAATAGGAAACATTGGTAAAACTTCCTGTGTAAAACGCCTTAATCATCGGAATGCCAAATATATATCCCTTCAATTTGACATCAATTTGCGTCAGCGGCCCGAGCGTAATTTCGCGCTCCTGCGGGGCGGGTGTTTGGGCGGCGCTGAAATTTGTTGCGGTGCTGACAACGCATATGGCAAGTAATAAAACAAACGACCTGATCATAGGGGTCATGGATATCTCCTCAAGGACGCCCATATTTATAGTCGAAATTTTGGTGTGAAAACTAAACAATGCAGTGATTTTGGTGAAATCTTGGTAAGACTATAAGAGGCTCAGCATAGCGCTATGCGTAGGGTATTTGGCGATTTTTCGCTGCCTTAAGTTCAAACCTTCAAGCTTTGCGTCGACATTGGCGCTGATCGAAAATGTACTTATCGTGTCAAAAGGCAAGTTCAGGCGAGCAAAGGTTTGCGCCCCTTTTGGCGAATATAAAAATACGTACAGCTGGCGTTGGGCGTCTAAGGTTTCGCGCACTGAGGCCGGAACGGTTTTTATCCCGTGCGTGCGGTAGAAAACGGCGCGGGTGACAGCAAAACTTTTTTCGCGCAATTTGGCGGGCAAATCGCCGCTGACCTGCGCTGCGCAAGCATAATATATCCGTGCGGTTTTTGGCGTCTCATAGCCCATGATAAGTTTAAACAGCGCTTCAATATTCCCGTTGGCCGAGCGGACACTGGCAAAGCCGCTGGCATGGGCGCAGGCTTTTGTTGCGCTGCCCACCACATATATGGTTCCGTCTCGCTTTGTGTGCGTCGCTGCATACATCCGCAAAGCATTGGCCGAGCTGAACGCCAAGACGTCATTTATTTTTGGCCGGGCGGGGGAAAGCCATGTGCGTTTTACAGATAAAAGCGGCGCGTGGACGATATTAAAGCCGGGAACCACATCATCGCGTATATCACCCGGCGTGTTGGTTTTGCTGATCCATAAGACGGGCGTGCTCATAGCTCTTGCCAACCTAAGGATTGACCCGCCTCGGCTTTCACTTCCCCCCCCATGCGGGCGCCGCACTCTTGCGCGGCTCGCACAGGGTTATCGCCCAGAGAGGTACGGGTTTGGCGCTGATAAACCTGACCGTCTTGAGAAAATGCCTGTCCGCGCAGCCAAATCTGACCGTCGTCTATAACTGCCAGCGCCGCAATCGGTGTGCGGCACGACCCGTCCAAAGCTTGCAAAAACGCCCGTTCAGCGGCAATACTGATATGGGTGGCGCGGTGGTGTAAGGGCCGTAAGCGCTCATATGTTTCGTCGTCTTTCGATCGAATTTCAATACCAATTGCCCCTTGGGCTGGTGCAGGTAACATATCTGTCTCGCTGATAATTTCGGTGATAATATCCTCGCGGCGAAGGCGTTGCAAGCCGGCTACTGCCAAAAATGTTCCCGCGCAAACGCCTTCGCCCAGCCTTTGTAAGCGTGTGCCGACATTGCCGCGCAACAAGGTGAACTTCAAATCACTGCGCATCAGGCTGACCTGCGCCTGCCTGCGAATTGACGCGGTGCCCAAAACTGCGCCTTTGGGCAGGTCCATCAGCGCGACGCCTGTGGCGGAAATAAACCCGTCGCGCACATCGGCCCGCTTTAGCAAGGCGGCAATCCGCAAGCCTTTTTGGCCTTGGGTCGGTACGTCTTTCATGGAATGAACCGCTATATCGATATCCCCGGCCAGCAAAGCTTGTTCCAGTTCTTTGGTAAACAAGCCCTTGCCGCCCGCTTCGATCAACCGCCTGTCTGTCAGGCGGTCGCCCGATGTTTTAAATTTACAAATCGGGTATCTTGTGTCCCATTCTCCTTTGGGGACATTTTCAAAATCCGCCAGCAGGCTTTGTACCAAGCGCGCCTGGATGAGGGCCAGGGGCGAGCCGCGTGTGCCGATGTTTAAAATTTTCTTGTTATGCATCAAGGATTGCCTCTCATGGCAGGCTGCGGTATTGGCGGTGTATGGAAACTGCCTTACCAAAAACCAGCGCACAAGCAAAGCCTGATCCTGTATTTGTTTTGGGGTTGGAAAGTTCCTGTGACGAGACGGCCAGCGCGGTCGTCGCCCATTACCGGGACGGCCGGGTTGTTGTTCGCTCCTCCCTCATTGCGTCACAAAATGAACAACATGCGCCTTACGGCGGCGTTGTCCCTGAAATCGCCGCGCGCGCCCATATGCAAAAAATCGAAAGCCTGACGAAACGCGCCGTTTTGGACGCAGATATAAAATTTTTCCAGCTTCACGCCGTCGCCGCCACAGCCGGGCCGGGCTTGATCGGCGGGGTTATCACCGGCTTGATGTGCGCCAAAGGGTTGGCGGTGTCTTTGGATATCCCCCTGGTCGCCGTTAATCATCTGGAAGGCCATGCCTTGTCGGCAGGGTTGGAGGGGGATTGTCCTTTTCCTTATTTATTGCTGCTGGTTTCTGGCGGGCACACACAGCTTTTAAGCGTGAACGGGCTGGGCGATTATACCCGCCTTGGCTCCACCGTTGACGACGCGGCCGGGGAAGCTTTCGATAAAACGGCCAAAATCATGGCGCTGGGTTTTCCCGGTGGCCCGGCTTTGGAGCGGATGGCCAAAACCGGAGATCCGGACGCTATCTCTCTGCTGCGTCCGTTTTTTGGCAAACCCCATGCGGATTTTTCCTTCGCCGGACTTAAGACTGCTACGGCAAGAGCCTTCGAAAAAATTACCGCCCCAAATGAACAAGACAAGGCCGACCTGGCCGCAAGTTTCCAAAAAAC
>QIKS01000106.1 GCA_003233025.1 Hellea balneolensis
TGGCTTTCCTCAATATGATTGACGGGGATTTTATCTTAACAACGCCCGATATTCTCTTGGACAAAATCACCCTGGGCCAAAGCACGGTGACATCAAGCCTGCGCGGCGGTATTTTAAAAACCAATATTCCAAGCCTGACCCTTTACGGCGGGCAAGGCCGTTTGGATATGGAGTTGAACGCCCAAAACCCGGCGGCCAAATTTGCCCTTGATTTCACCCTTGAAGACATGGACGGCCAAGGTTTTTTGTCCGCCATTGCCGGATATACGAAACTGACGGGCCGCACGGGCACCGTCATGAAAATCCGGGGCCAAGGCCGCAGCCAAGCGGAGATTATGCGCTCCCTTGACGGCAATGGCAATTTCGAACTGGCCGAGGGTGTTGTCTCCGGCATTGATATGGGGTTGTTTGTTACAGGTCTGGAGGCGGCCTTTGCAAGCGGCGCTCTGCCTGCTGGCATTGGCGGCAATCATGTCACCAATTTTGAGAAACTCACCGGCCTATTTACCATCAATCAAGGCGTGGTCAGCATTGGTGATTTCTCCTTAAATGCTGGCACTGCGCAAGCGGAAGGCAGTGGCAGTTTTGATATTGGCAAGCAATTTGTCGATTTCAGCCTGCGCCCGCGCATAGCTGGCGGTACCGGTCTGGCCGGATTTGGCATCCCCATTCGCCTGCGCGGAAATTTTGGCAATATTAATGCAGGGCTGGATACGGACATGCTCGGCAAAATCATCGCCGCCCGCGCCAAGGCTGAAATTCAAAACCAGATTAGCGGTCAAGTCGGCGGTGAACTTGGCGGCCTGCTCGGCAATATTCTAGGCGGCACACCTGCGCCAAAACAGACAGAGGAAGAAGAGCCAAAAAAGAAAGAAGAAGACACATTAGAAAAAGCCCTCGGCAGACTTTTCGGTGATGATTAGCAGCCCACCCTCTCTTATCCTAACCCTCGCTGGAACGGGTAAAAATCACTGCCAAGGCCCATGATTTGGGTCAGGGCATCCAGGGCTTTATAGCTTTCATCCATCAGGGCCGGATCGCCGAGGTCATCGGGGGCTAGTTCTTCGCGGTAATGGCGGCTCACCCATTGGCATAGCTCATCATAAAGCCCGGCGGATAAAAGCATTTTCGGGTTGGCGCCGCGTTTTTGCGCCTCGGTCAGCACAATGCGCAAGCGCAAACATGCAGGGCCGCCGCCATTGCGCATGGATTGGCGGACATCAACATAGATAACCTCACCGATCGGGCCATTGCCAGAGGCCATGCTCTGACAATAAGCTTTGGTGTAAGCATTTTCTTGCGTCTCGGTTGGCGCGATGAGGCTAAGCCGTTCGCGGCCCGGCAACTGCACTAACATGGAATTAAACATGTAAGATTTTATCGCCTCACGGATCGGAACATCGCTGTCGCTGACCGCAACAAATTGTGGTTCGAACAGGCCTTGCGCGGCGCGACGAACGGCGCCCAAAACTTCGTCTGGGTTTTCAAATGCATGTTCATGATAAAACAGGCATTGGCGCGCCCCGACACAGACAACGTCATTATGAAACGCACCGGCGTCAATCACCTGCGCTGATTGTTTGGCAAATACCGTGCGCGTGCCGTCAAGACCGTGCCGCTTGGCAATAATTTGACTGGCCTGTATGGTTTGGCGGGCCGGAAAATTGGTATGGGTTTCAGCCGCAAGCCCGTCCCGGCCATAGACGAATATTTCCACGCCTGCCCCGCCGTGATCGGCACACAAGCGGACATGATTGGCTGCGCCCTCGTCTGAATATGTGGATTGCATCGGCAAAGCCCCGTGGACGGCCACTTGGCTTTCATCGGTAAATGCGGCCCGCAAAGCGCGGCCGGTTTGCTCACTTTCAAGGGAGCGGTGTAACATGCTGGAAAGATTGGCCGGGGTCATATGCAAGCGGCCATCGGCGCAGTCCGCCGAAGGGCTTATGGTCGCCGCATTGGCAGCCCACATGGAAGAGGCAGATGACATATTGCGCACCAATTTCGGATTTTCCGCCCATGCGGTTTTGATGATATTTGGCCCGCTCCCGCCAAAGCCCATCAAACGCAATTGGGTCAAATCAGGGCGAGCTTGCGGCGGCAAGACACCCTGAACAAGCCCGAAATCGGCCATGAGTTTCATTTTGGCCAAACCTTGCAAGGCGGCGTCACGGGGACGGGCGATGAGGCCGGCATTATTGGCACTGGCCAGATTACCCTCGGATAATCCGCCGTAATTATGGGTCGGCCCGATCAGACCGTCATAATTGGCTTCATAAGCTGGCGGGTTGGCAGGGTTCACAGGCTTAACCCCTTGGCCGGCATCAATGTGACTTCATCTGATATTTGGCTGGCCACGGGCCAAGCGCAAAAATCAGCGGCGTAAAATGCGCCCGGCGCATGATTGCCAGATGCCCCCGGCCCGCCAAAGGGCAAGAACCCTGCCGCGCCGGTGGTCGGGCGGTTAAAATTAACCACGCCTGCCCTGATTTTGCGTACAAAAGTCTGCCAATTTTTGGGATCATCGCTGATTAATCCGGCCGCCAAGCCAAATTTGGTCGCATTGGCCTCAGCAATACCGGCTTCAAAAGAAGGGATACGGATGATTTGCATGACCGGGCCAAAAATCTCCTCGTCCGGTGTTTGCACGCCCGTAACATCAATAATACCGGGCCGGACAAACGCTCCGCCCCGCTCCATAATTTCGGTTTTACGGATGGTTTTACCGCCAAATTCATCGGCGCACCGCACAATATGCCCGCCAATATCGGCGCTGATAACCGGCCCCATAAAAGCTTCTTCCGCGTCGTCCCAAGCCCCGATTTGCAAGCCGTCACGCATGGCAATTAAGGCCTCAACCACCAGGTCGCCGCGCCGTCCTTCAGGCAGCAGGATGCGCCGCGCACAAGTGCAACGTTGCCCTGATGTGATAAATGCCGATTGGATAATAATACTTGCCGCCGCCTGCGCGTCCCCCGCGTCCCAAACCAACAAAGGATTATTGCCGCCCATTTCCAAGGCTAAAATAATTTCGGGCCTGCCGCCAAATTTCTTGTGAATAAACGCCCCTGTTGTCGCAGAGCCGGTAAATAAAACGCCGTCAACTTCCCCGTGATCCAAAACATATCCGCCAGTTTCCCGCCCGCCTTGCACCATATTGACAACCCCTGGCGGGAAGCCGGCTTGTT
>QIKS01000169.1 GCA_003233025.1 Hellea balneolensis
GCGTGAAATTGGGGCTTCCCGAGGACGTGGCCCGTGATTTGGCTCGCCAAACCGTTATTGGCTCCGGTGTGGTTTTGGGTAAATCAGGGCGAGAAGCTTCCGATTTACGCAAAGCGGTCAGCTCGGCGGGCGGCACGACGCAGGCTGCATTGGAAGTCCTCAGCGCTGAAGACGGCCTGCCGCGCTTGATGCGCCGTGCGGTTAAAGCCGCCCACAACCGCTCACGCGAGCTGGGCGGCAAACCCGTATCTGATCAGGGCTGAGTTATAGGGGTTTTATCAGTGCGTGCTTTTTCTTACCGACGGAAATTTTAATCACGCCTTGATCATTGATATCATCTGGGGAAAGCAAGCGTGCGCCGTCATTGACCGTGCGGTCATTGATCTTTAGCGCCCCCGCCTTGATATGGCGTTTGGCTTCCCCTTTAGAGGCGCACAGGCCGCTGATCAAGCCTGCACCGATATAGCTTATCGTCGCCAGTTCGGACTTTGAAACTTCAGTTGTCGGCAGGCCGGCAGCACTGCCGCCGGCAAATGTTTTACTGGCCGTTTCTTCGGCCTTTTTCGCGGCTTCGCGTCCGTGTAAAAGTCCGGTTGCTTCATTGGCCAGACGGATTTTGGCGCTGTTGATATCGGCCCCTTGCAAGGCTTGCAATTGCGCGATTTCGCTAAGCGGTAAATCCGTGAATAAGCGCAGGAATTTACCGACGTCTCCGTCTTCCGTATTGCGCCAAAATTGCCAGTAATCATAAGGGGATAAAAAGAAATCCTCGCCTAAAGATTTATCTGCATTTAGCCACATTGCTCCATCGGCAGTTTTGCCCATTTTACCGCCGGACGCGGTGGTGATTAGAGGGGTGGTAAAGCCGTACACTTCGGCCGCCTCAACCCGGCGGGTTAAATCGGCACCGCCCAGAATATTCCCCCATTGATCAGAACCACCCATTTGCAAAGCACAGCCATAGCGGCGGTGTAATTCCAGATAATCATAGGATTGCAGCAAGGTGTAATTAAATTCCAGAAATGTCAGGGGCTGCTCGCGCTCCAGCCGGCGTTTGACGCTCTCCAGGGCGACCATTTTATTGATGGTAAAATGCTTACCGATCGTGCGCAGAAAATCAATATAGCCCAGCCCGTCAAGCCAGTCTTCGTTATCGACCATGATGGCTGCGTCGGGGCCGTCAAAATCCAAGAACTGTGCGAAAACTTGCTTGATACCGGCTTTGTTGCGCTCGATATTTTGCGGTGTCAGAATTGGCCGTGATTTGTCTTTGTCGGACGGATCACCAATTTTCGTTGTCCCGCCGCCGATCAAAACAATAGGCTTATGGCCGGATTTTTGCAAAATCCGCAGCATCATGATCTGGACGAGCGAGCCAACATGCAAGCTCGGCGCCGTGCAATCAAAACCGATATAGCCGCTAATTTGCGACTTTGCCGCCCGTGCGTCCAGTGCCGCTTCGTCTGTGCATTGATAGAGAAATCCCCGCTCGACCAGGGTTTTCATCAATTCGGATTTGTACTTTGTCATATTCATGCTTTAGGATCGTTAGGGTTAAGGTTCTTTATAGGCAAAGAGAGAAGATGGGCAATAAGCAAATCTACAAAGTGATTGGCCTGATGAGCGGCACGTCTCTGGACGGTGTTGACGCGGCGGTTTTGGATACGGACGGGCGGGATATTTACGGGTTTGGCCCGACGGTGTTTCGGCCCTATAGCCGGCCTGAGAAAAACCTGTTGCACGAAGCGACACAAGCCGCGCTAAAATGGCGGTTCGCCGGCCCGCCTCCCGCTATTTTCGCCGAAGCCGAAGCGATTATTCACCAAGCCCATATTGAGGCGGCAGGCCAATTGATAGGCCGAGCATCCAAGCCGGTAAGCCTTATCGGATTTCACGGTCAAACGGTTTTGCACCGCCCGCCAGAGGCGGGCCGCAAGGGCCAGACTTTACAATTGGGTAAAGGGCAGGTGTTGGCCGACGAGCTTGGTATTGATGTGGCCTATGATTTTCGCAGCGCCGACATGGCGGCTGGCGGGCAAGGCGCGCCCTTGGCTCCTCTTTATCATGAGGCTTTGTTGCGACGCTCAAACATTTCCCGCCCGGCGGCCGTGCTTAATATTGGCGGGGTGTCCAATATAACGATTTTACAAGAGAACGGCGAAGTTCTGGCCAGCGATTGCGGGCCTGGCAATGGCCCGCTTGATAATTGGGTTGGGCAACATGGCCTTGGGGATTTCGACAAGGACGGGGATTTATCCGGGAGCGGAATTCCTGATTTTTCTCAAATCAACACTTGGCTTGCAGCCGATTTTTTCGCCAAGCCTGCCCCGAAATCAGCTGACCGCTGGGATTTTGATATCACCAATGATCTGGCGGGAATTGCGCCCCAGGACGGGGCTGCGACCCTGGCCGTCTTTACGGCTTTTTGTGTTGCGCATATAATTAAGAAATATAGACAACCCCTTGAAAAAATTATTATTTGTGGCGGCGGTCGCCATAACCGCACCATCATGCTGGCCTTGGCAGAACAAAATATCGGCAAGATTGTCAGTGCGGAGCAAATAGGCTGGAACGGTGACAGTTTGGAGGCGCAAGCTTTCGCTTATTTAGCGGTGCGCACCCTGTTGGGTCTGCCGATTTCCTTGCCTCAAACCACAGGCGCGCCCAAAGCCATGAGCGGCGGCAGGCTTGCCAAAGCTATTTAAGCAGTTGGTAGTCCTCGTCCAGCACTTCGTTTAAATATTGGTCGATTTCCTCGATGGCGATATCAAGATGGTTTGAATAGAAATGATCGGCACCTTCAATCAGCCGTCCTTCGACTTTCGTGCCCTTTTGAACCCGGATTTTTTCAATCGCCCGGAGAACCTCTTCAGGCGGCACAATCGTATCTTCACTACCATATGTCACCAGGCCGGAAGACGGACAGGGGGCGAGAAAGGCCAGATCATAGGTGTTGGTTGGCAAAGACATGGCGACAAATCCGGCGATTTCCGGGCGGCGCATAAGAAGCTGCATACCAATCCAGGCACCGAAGGAATAACCACTGACCCAGCTAAAGGGTGCGTATTGGTTAAAGCTTTGTAGCCAATCCAGGGCATAGGCTGCGTCTTGCAGCTCGCCCGTGCCGTTATCATAAGTGCCAATGGAACGGCCAATGCCGCGAAAATTAAACCGCAA
>QIKS01000195.1 GCA_003233025.1 Hellea balneolensis
AACAACACTGGGTTGTCCACGGGGTTTCGGGGCGGCGCAAACGCAATGTGCGGCGGCTCAAGGAACTGGGCAGCTTGCGGGCGCAAAAATCCGGCGAAAAACAATCCGTCGGCAAAGCCAATATCAGTGTCACAGCGGGGCGCACATCTGGCAAATTGGTTGCCAAGCTGGAAAATGTCAGCAAAGCATTTGGCGAGCGCCTGATCATTGATAATTTCTCTACCCGGATTGCCCGTGGTGACCGTATCGGTATTCTTGGCCCTAATGGCAGTGGTAAAACCACCTTGCTGAAATTGATCATGGGTCAGAGCGAACCAGACGACGGTCATATAAAATTAGGGACAAATATACAGCCGCTTATCCTCGATCAAAACCGCGAAGGGCTTGACCCCAACACCACCCTTAAGGACGCGCTTACCGGCGGCGGCGGCGATAGTGTCATGGTGGGCGATATCCAAAAACATGTGGTCGGCTATATGAAAGATTTCCTGTTCCTGCCCGAACAACAACGCACCCCTATTCACCGGCTGTCCGGCGGGGAGCGGGCGCGGCTGGAACTGGCAAGGGGTTTGCGCTTGCCCTCCAACCTGCTGATTTTGGATGAGCCAACCAATGATCTGGATTTGGAAACTTTGGATTTGTTGCAAGAGCTGATCGCCGATTATAAAGGCACGGTTTTGCTGGTCTCCCATGACCGGGACTTTCTTGACCGCACCGTCAATTCCACCATTGCCTATGAGGGCAATGCCCATTGGCAAGAATATGCGGGCGGCTATTCCGACATGATCGCCCAGCGTGGGCACGGCGTGCAAGCGGCAGCAAAAACGTCCGGGCGCAAAGGTAAAAACACCAAACCGCAAACCCCAGGACAAACCCCCAAAACCAGGCTTAGCTATAAACATAAATTCGCACTAGAGACCCTGCCCAAAACCATTGCCGCTCTGGAGGGGGAGATTGCGACGATCAACGGTAAATTGGCTGATCCGGATTATTATATTAAAGACCCGGACGGGTTTACAAAAACCATAGAAGCCCTGGACATCGCCCAAACCAAATTGGAAGCTTGCGAAGCACAGTGGCTGGAGCTGGAAATGCTCAAGGAAGAGGTCGGCGAATAATTATTCGGGCTTGTTGGCTTCTACCCGAACCACCACCGTCACTTCATGGACGACCCAGTCTTGCGCTTTCCACATGCCGGTGCCGATATTGTAATCGCGACGGTTTAGCGCGAGCTTGCCCTCCATGACGGCATGGTCATCTTCAATTTTTAAGCTAAAGGGTAAAATGACAGATTTTGTTACGCCGCGCAGGGTTAAATCGGCGGCTACCTCATAAGCGTCGCCGCCCAAATGGGTAAAGCCTGTGCTTTCAAATTTTCCCCTCGGAAAAGATTTGACGAAAAACCATTCCTTGCCCGGCAAGGCACCGTTGCGGTCCGCGTCGCCGGCGTCCGCACTACTCATATCAATACTGACAACCACTTTAGAGCCAGCTAAATCATCGGGGTTGAAATTTATCTGTGCGTCAAAATTTGAAAACGAGCCGGTAAATTTTTCGTCAGTCATTTCGCTGCTAAACCCAATGCTGGACTTGGCTTTGTCGACCAGCCAATTTGCCTGCACGGCGGGTGTCGCGTCTTGCGCTACTGCGCCTTGGTCAGAACAAGCGGCCAGCAAAAAACCCAAAATAATGAGCAAATACCGCACCGCCTATTTCGCTTTCTTCTTGGCTCGCGGCAATGTCATACGCGACAAAAACACGCCGTCACTGCGGTGATGTTTTAGGGCAGCGATCACATGCAAAAGGATCAACGCAATGGCAAGATAGGCCAATTTTTCATGGACGCTCTCCAAAAGATCGTGCAGCTCGGCCCGCTCATCGCCTTTATAGTTTCTTAAAATCGGCAATTTGGGCAAAGGAATAATGTTAAATAATTTTGACGGAAACCGCGACGTGGAAATAATCGCCCAACCGATGAGCGGCATGACAATCATAAATACATAGAAAAACAAATGCACAAATTTGGACGCCCGGTGTTGCCAAAGTTTGATCCCCGGCGGCAAGGGGGGCGGTTTGTGACCAAGCCGCCAAAAAATCCGGGCCAAGGACAGGACGAGGATCAACATGCCAACCGTCTTGTGCCCGTTAAATACCAGCACCCTTAGGGACGTGTTTTCTTTCGGGATTTCCACCATCAAAAACCCGTACGCCAACATGGTGACGATCAACCCGGCAATGATCCAGTGCAGCCAGCGCGCGGTGCGGGTATACGTGTCTTGCGCTGCCATTTATTCGGCCTTGTTAAATTCAGCCGTAATGAGAATGTCAACGTCGTCGCTTACCGCTGGCGCATATTGGCCCAAACCCCACGCCGTGCGGCTGATCGTAGTCCGGGCTTCGACGCCCAATGTTGGTTGGCTGGTAATCGGATTGGTTTTCGCCGCCAACAACACAACATCAAAGCTAAGCTCATGCACTTGGCCCAAAATATTCAGCTCGCCCGTCATCGTGCCGGTATTTTGATCGGCGCGGGTAAAGCTTGTGCTTTTAAAGCTAATTTTGGGGTGAGCAGCGGTATTGAAAAACCCTTCCGCGTTTAAATGTTCGTCAAAAACATCAACGCCGCTATCAATACTGGCCGCATTTATGGTTGCTGTGACCGTGCTGGTCTCCGGCGCATCGGCGTTAAATTCAATACTGGCATCGACATCGCGAAACCGCAATTGCGGATTGGAGAAGCTCAAATGATTATAGCTAAAGGTCACATAACCGTGGGTTTTATCCATAATATATGTACCAGACGGCACACCAATTGCCGTCAGCGCAGCCATTTCGTCCTTTTTTGCTTCCGGACTTGGGGCTTGCGCTGTGCTTTGGCCACACGCTGTCAAGCCAAGCAATGCCAGCCCTGTGATGGAAATAATGGCGGGTTTGATCAAATTCATTATAAGCTCCTGTGAATGTAGAACCATGCTCTATCAGCAAGTGGCAAGATTGACCAGTGACCCCGTATCACAAACCTGTGATTTTTTGCATCCAAATTTGCAGCCGGCAACGTCTTGGGGTTATAAACAAACAAAAAGGAGTTTATTATGGAAGGCACATTTGCAATAATTGGAGTATTTGGAATAATCCCCCTCATTGTCTGGATCGTCGCCCACAACCGGGCCAAA
>QIKS01000136.1 GCA_003233025.1 Hellea balneolensis
GGTCGCGCCAAGCCAATATAGGCCCGCCGCCTTCGCCGCTATTGGCACCAAGATCGTCCTTTGGGCCAAGATAATACCCAGCCGCAATTATTTCGTCATAATCCCGCCTTGGGCAGGACAGGGCTTGCGGCTGAATACTGTCAACCTGATAACCATCCTTGCTGCGCCCGACGCCGATGGATTGTAAAAACTCATGGGTTTTATCTTGCAAACGAATACCCGTAAACCCGACAAGCTTATGCCCACCCGGTACGGGCTTGACCGAACCGCTCCAAATATTACGTCCATAATAGCTTTGAGCATCCGGACTTAAAGACTGAAACAAACCAAAATCCTTCCAGCTATAACCTTCATCATTAGAGATGAAATGCCGGATATGAAATGGATATTGGTTACGCTCGTGCGGCTGGATGGGGTGGCCATCAGCGGTTTGGCGGCTTAGGGCCAGGCAATACAAATGGCAAACCCCGTCTTGTTCGAAACACCAACTATCCCAGAGCCAAAGCTCCGGGTGGACAATGCCGCCCGTAAACATGTCTTTATGGGGAGCCGGAAAAACCGGGGCATCATTTTTGTATATATTGGACACTATTGATATTCTGTCTCATTAGCAATCTCAAGCGCCGTATTAGCCGGGTCAAATTTCCAATTATAGAGGGCAAATACAAACAGCCCGCCTGCAAATCCAGTGGCGAGCATAAAGCCGATACGCATATCGCCGCCGCCAAAAACATCCGCGACAAAAGCCATCAGGAACGGCCCAAGAGCAGCGGCGGCGGCGGTAAAAAATAAGATAAGGCCGGCAATTGCGCCGTGCTCCGTTTTGGGAAAACAGCTTATGCCCTTTGAGTTTAAGGTTGGGTAAATCATTGACATAAACAGGCCCGAAAGCGGCAGCAAGAACACGGCCGTGTTTTTACCAAAAATAGCACTGAACAAAAAACAAAGGAAAATAACACCGGAAAATACTGCCATTACTGATGTCCATGAAAACCGCTTTAGTACCCAAATTCCCATAAACCGCCCCGCCGCTCTAAGGATAAAAAATATCATCACTGCATAGGTCGCAAACATGACAGCAATTTCTGTACCCGTATAGCCCGTTAGGAAGGAGGGCAACCAAACGAAAATAGCCACTTCGCAAGCAACATACATGGCAATCGCCAGTGAAAACCCAAGCGCATATTTGTTTTTGAGCAAAGCAAAAGATCGCCCAAAATTGATCGGCTCATCGGTTGATTTCACCGTTGGTGGGTATTTGGAAAACGAAGCTGCGATTACCATTACCACACAGAGCAGAGCTGCGAATAAATACAGATATGTCCACGAGATACCGCGCGAGTGGAAAAACACCACTAGCAATGGCCCGACAATGGCACCAAGGCCAAAGAAACCTTCCAGCATATTCATGGTTGTCGTATGTTCTTCGGTTGAGCTGGTTATATCGCCGATTAGTGCCAAGGCTGCGGTTTTGAAAATGCCAATGGCCACGCCGCTAATAAACATAAGGGTCAAATATAAATAAAAATCCGTACTCAGAAAAAAAGCGGCACTGGCAATACCATAAAGGGACAAGCCAATGATTATGGTGGTTTTGCGGCCCAATTTATCGGCTAAAAACCCCAATAATATACCGCTAATCGCAATGGCAATCATGGGGGCATAATGAAAAGCGCTGGCTTGCAGGTTTGTCAATCCCATATCCGTCTTGGCGATTTTGATGATCTCGCCAACGGCGTCGGTCGTCATGGCAAACATGAAGAACATAGCGCAAGTCAAAGCCGTGATCAGTGTTCGATTGTATGTTGCGCCCGTTTTGGATGTCGTAGCCATAAAATCCCCCTATGTTTTTTAAATGTCTAGCCCTAAATACAAACGATTGCAATTTGATTGTAGTGTTTATATTAAAAAACATGATAAAGATGCCTCCTAATCTGAATTCAACAAGGCGGTATAATGAAAACCCACAGCAATAATAAGGTATTTGCAGGCATTGATGCGGGAGGGACAACGTTCAAATGTGTGCTTGCGGATGAAAACAGAAACATAATTGCCCAAACCAACGTTTCGACAACAACCCCGCAACATACCTTAGCCCGGTGCATTGAATTTTTTAAATCATCGCAGGGTGCGGACAAAATCGAAGCGCTCGGGATAGCGTCTTTTGGTCCACTGGACATTGACCCAAATTCCAAAGCTTACGGGACATATTTACCAGGGCCTAAAGCCGGTTGGGCAGGCGTGTGTTTATACTCTGCCTTTAAAGACGCCCTTGGTGTTCCTGTTGTCATTGATACAGATGTAAACGGTGCTTTGTTGGCAGAATTGGCATGGGGAAATGCTAAGGGGTGCACTTCGGCTGCCTATGTGACCGTAGGCACAGGGATTGGCGCGGGGATATTATGCGCAGGGCGACTTGCCGGCAAGCCTTTGCACCCCGAATTTGGTCATATCAGGGTAGAGCGCCATCCGGATGATTTGGACTTTAAAGGCGTTTGTAGTGTGCACGGCGTGTGTCTCGAAGGATTGGCAAGCGGCCCGTCTATACACACCCGTTTCGGAGACCCGGAAAAATTGGCGAACGACCATAAAGTTTGGGACATGTTGGCATTTTATCTGGCCCAAGCCTGCTTGTCATTGGCTTTGTCATTTCGTCCGCAAGCCATAATTCTTGGCGGCGGCGTCATGGAAACAAAACATTTGTATCCAAAAATCAGAAAGCAATACGAGGCCCAAATCAATGCTTACCTTGGCCAATCCCTGAACGATATTGATACATTGATAGTGCCGCCAAAATTGGGCAATGACGCGGGCATATGGGGCGGAATATATCTGGCACAAAACATTGATCACCATTGAATGGACTTGTCACGGTTTGGTTCCGGGTTGACACCCATTTAGGCTGTCTTTCTTTCGAAGGCAATAGGTCCGTGCGTAGCCTGCTTTGTACACCTAGGCTGGTGCTTCGAGGCGGGTTATGGTTTTGTCCGTATAGCCTAGCAAAAGCGAGATCAGCGGCGAAGCCAGGCAAAACAGTGCGAAAGGAATATAGCTGGTGGTGGCAACGCCCAGGACACCCGCGCAATAAATACCATTTGTATTCCACGGCACAAGCGGTGCGACAACGGTGCCGCCGTCTTCGCAGGCGCGGGATAAATTCTTGGCATGTA
>QIKS01000167.1 GCA_003233025.1 Hellea balneolensis
AGGCTTCAGGTCTTTATTATATATAGTAAGCCAAGGCACGGTCGGTGAGCCGCCCAAGCGAACCTCTCCCGTATTCCCTATATCTTCAAACCCGTTTTTCAACTGCTCTGGTATCCAAGCCGGGTTCATTGTCGCGACAATGTCCTGGTAGGCATTCAAGCAGCTAAGTTGCCACACACCAGAAGCCACTGGTTCAGATTTTGAACTGGCCAAAGCATTGGTGCTAAAAATTGCGACAGTCATGATTGTCAATATTCCCATAAATTTACGCATCGTCTATCTCCTCACCGCTGCTACAATTTTTTGGGCGGCGTCGTCCAAATCGTTGGCGGCAATTACATCGACATCGCTGTCGTTAATTATGGCTTTGCCTTTGGCAACATTGGTACCTTCAAGGCGCACAACGAGAGGCACCTTCAAGCCAACTTCATTGACCGCAGTGACGATACCTTGGGCGATGACATCACATTTCATAATACCGCCAAAAATATTGACGAGTATGCCTTTAACTTGCGGGTCGGACGTGATGATTTTAAAGGCCTGGATGATGTTTTCCGTGGTGGCACCACCGCCGACATCCAGGAAATTGGCTGGCTCCTCGCCGTATAATTTGATGATGTCCATAGTTGACATGGCCAGGCCCGCGCCGTTGACCATACAGCCAATCGTCCCGTCCAGAGCAATATAAGAAAGTCCGTATTTTGAGGCCGCCAGCTCCTTGTCGTCTTCTTCGGTTGTGTCGCGCAAGTCTTTAATATCCGGGTGACGAAACAAGGCATTGCCGTCAAAACTGATTTTGGCATCCAGGCAATGTAGTTTTCCGTCCTTGCTGACGATCAGCGGGTTGATCTCCAGCATGGCCATATCCTTGGCCAAAAACCCGTTATATAGTGTGCGGCCAAGCTTGTTCGCTTGTTTGGCCAAATCACCTTTGAGCTTCAAGGCTCGCGCTAATGTACGGCCATGATGGGGCATAAACCCGGTGGCCGGGTCAATGGAAAACGTGATAATCTTCTCGGGCGTGTCGTGGGCCACGGCTTCAATGTCCATACCGCCCTCGGTCGACGCCACGAAAGCCACCCGCGAGGTTTCGCGGTCTACCAATAAGGACAAATAAAACTCTTTTTCAATATCGCTACCGTGTTCAATATAGAGACGGTTGACTTGTTTGCCCTCAGGCCCGGTCTGCTCGGTGACCAAAGTCGCGCCGAGCATTTGCTTGGCGTTCTCGATCACTTCATCAATTGACCAGGACAAACGCACCCCGCCTTGATCCCCGGCGGAGGCTTCTTTAAACTTACCCTTGCCGCGCCCGCCCGCATGAATTTGTGACTTCACCACCCAGAGCGGCCCGCCAAGTTGCTTGGCGGCGGCCTCTGCTTCACCAGCGGAGAAAATAGCGACGCCTTTGGACACCGGAGCACCAATAGATTTAAGCACTGCCTTGCCTTGATATTCATGAATGTTCATAAGTGTCTGTCCTGTTTAATTTTAACGCATAAAACCAATTATCTTATAGGCTTGCTTACAAAGGGTATCAACAGCAGAAACGCGCTCAAAGCGGGTTTTTATTTCATGCAAATATACATACTGGGTCTATACCTAAGGCCGGCTCTCAATATAGCGTTTCATGGTTAGGGCTTGCATGCGCGCCCCGCTATTGCGTGACCACACCATTGCTTTGTCAATAACAGGTTCGGTTCGCTTGTATTCGCCCCCATTGAGTAACACGCCTACCAGGCCGAGATTGCTGTCGACAAAATTGTTTGCCCGGTAATAATCCAGCGCCGCCCAGGCGGATTCTATGGCTTGTTTTGATGGGTTTTTACGCACAATAGCATAGGTTTTGACATAATAATAATGGGCCGCAATATCGTTCGGGTTTTTTATCATGGCTCGTTTGAACAGCCTTCTGGCTTTATCAAGTTCGTCCTTGTCGGGACTATCGGTGGTATCATTTTTAGACAGAAGAACCGTACCGGCCGCCCGCAAAATAGATGCATCTCCAGACCCATGCACCATTGCTTTATTGATATAGCCTTGTGCTTTTTCGTATGCATTTTCCCATGTAGCAAGATCAGCACGAGCGGCCAATATGGCAGGTGTTTCACCCAACATCTCGGCAGCTTTATCGTATTGCTTTACCACCTGTTCTGCCTTGCCATTACGGCGTAAGAAAACCCGCATGGCTTCGGCTTTGTGAAATTCCGCCTCGCCTTTGCTTAATTCTTTGACGTGAACTGCGTGGTCTTTGATTTTAACCTTGGGGCGAATTGTCAGTGTCGCATATTTATTAGCCTTAAAGTAGGCTTTCAATATAGTATCGAACTGCGCTGGTGTGCGGCCAAAGGCTTGCTCAAACGCATCACCTGAACCGCGTTTGGTGTTAAGATTTTTGATATACGCATCCAGTTTTGGACTTTCCGTTTTAGTCGACATAATATAATGCACGGCCAACCAACTTTGTGCGTAAAAATAACTGGATGCACTCAAACCTCTGGTCGATTTGCCATTGAGCTTAAAAGGATAGGACAATATTGAATTGACCACCACATCAGTCGGCATCCATGTTTTTTGCGACAAAGCATGGGCATAGGGCTGATAGGGTTGCCCAATAATTAAATCGCCGTTTTTGTTCACCTCAAAGGTGGAAAAATAATTGGCCAGTCCCTCATGATACCAACGCGGATAGATCTGGTCGGAATATGTCGCCAAAAGATGGTGGGTATATTCGTGTAGAGCAATATGGCGGACCCCTTTGCCGCGCCTAAACCCGTTTTTGGAATTTAAGATAAAGGTCGGGCCTTCAATTCTCGTTGTATAAAGTCCGCGGATGTCCGTGCGTCCAGTAAGTAACTCAAACCCCTTAGCGCCTCTGACCGTATAAATGCGCACCGGAACGGTTTCTGGCATGGGGTTGGTCACACCCAGTAACTGTAAGACCGCTTGGCGATATTGCTCCAACTCCAACAAAAGCGCCTTACCGTCCGTTGCCCGCACACTGCCCACAAGCACAAAATTTTCAGATTTAATTTCATAGGTTTTGGCAAATGCGGAGGAGGACACAATGCATAATAATACAACCAACCATAGACGCAAAATAAACTTCATAAATATCCCCGACCAATTTACGCCTACCCACTAACACAATTTATAAATGC
>QIKS01000032.1 GCA_003233025.1 Hellea balneolensis
CCACTTCAACATAGTCGCCAAGTTTATAAGGCCGAAACAGCATCAACATCACCCCGGCGGCCACATTGCCAAGCGTGCCTTGCAAGGCCAAACCAATGGCCAATGTCGCCGCGCCCAACATGGCAACCAGAGAGGTGGTTTGCACGCCGAGCTGGGTGACCACGGTGATCAGGACAAGGGCGGTTAAAATATATTTGACGAAAGAGGAAAAAACCCCCGCTAAAGTCTCGTCAATATTGGGGGCTTTGGCCGCATGGGTTTTGACAAATTTTGCCGCCCATTTCGCCAGCTTCATCCCCAGCCACAAGATCAGGAGAGAAAACAGGACGTTGAGAGCCGTTGGCTGGATTTTATCCCATATGCCAAACCAAAAATCGCCCGTGCCGACCACCGCCCAATCGAAAGTTGTGACGGTCTCGGTGAGGGCTTGCGGTGTGTCAGTATCGGTTTGCATTGAAGTCTCCTGTAACATTATCCATTTTTAATTTTACTTAGTTTTGCGATGCGCCCCCGCGCTTTTGAGCGCTTAACTTTTTTCCTGATTTTCACCACATGTTCATAGGGAATTTCGATATTGGCGGCGTCAAGGGCAGCTTTAACCGGCTGGGAAATATCCACTTTTAATTTACGCAAATTGTCATAATCACACCACAAGCGCAGCTCGATATCAACGCAGCTATCGCCAAGCCCGACGACTTTTGCCCAGGGCTTTGGTGTTTTGTGTACGCGGGTGTCCGCCGCCGCTACGTTGGTAATGGCTTTGATGGCGGCGTCAATATCGGCGTCGTAGCTCACGCCAAATACCATATCAAGGCGGCGGTTTCCCAGGGCGGAATGATTGCGGATAACCTTGCCCCAAACCGCACTATTTCTGATGATCAGCTCGATATTATTTCTGGTTTTCATGCGGGTTTGGGTAAGCGCGATCATGGTAACAACGCCTTTTATACCGTCAACCTCCACTTCGTCGCCAACACTAAAAGGGCGAAACATTGCCAGCATCACCCCGGCGGAAAAATCCGTAAGGGGTTCTTTGAGAATAAAAGCAAGGGCCACGCCCAGGCCAATAACCATGCCGCTGACCGCGCTTGTATCAACGCCAACAATGCCAAGGGCAATCATGAGCGCAATGAACAGCAGGGCAAAATAAACAACGCTGGTGACGAAGCGCGATAAGGCCGGGTTAGCATTAACGGTTTTGTCCAGCCCTGCGCCCAAACCCCGGCTTATTTTCTTAGCTAGCCAACGGCCAACAAGCACGACGGCCACCGCCAGCACAATGCGCGGGATATAAGGCAAAACCGAGCTTAACCCATTTATCAAACCCGGAACAATATCATCCATAAGCTTTCCCTCAATCAAGAAGAAGCGCCCTTATAGCAGGTTTGTTATGAATATAAAGGGGGCAGACGCAGATGTTAAGCACCGCGTGCCGTGGACAATTGCTTGACAAGCTCTGCGCTTGCGCGCCCGGTTTCTGGCAGGCCATTGGCGCGCTCAAACCGGACGATGGCATTGCGGGTTTTAGGCCCCATGGCTCCGTCGGCTGTGCCGATTTCATAGCCGAGGTCGTTCAGTAGATTTTGAGCGGTTTTTACAAATGAGCGGGGGTCGGGCTCTGATGATATCCAGGGCAGGTTTTTAAACACGCCATTGGCAATTTCGTTGACGGGGCGCGGCGCAAAGGCCAAAACCCGTGCTTGGGCTTGGGCCAGTTCGGCCGCGGTTAGGTCCTTGGCGACAAGCTCGCCGCGGCCAGTTGCGATTTTGTCGCCTTGCAAGCCTGCCACAGCAAACCAAACATAGGCGTCCACCAAATTTTTCTCCACGCCCGAACCGCCTTGATACAAAATACCGAGGTTAAATTGCGAGTCTAATACGCCGTGTTCTGCGGCTTGCTGGAACCAGGTAACCGCGCGGACAACATCTGGCTTGATACCGGCTGCGCCGCTTGCCAGGTAATGACCCAGATCATGCATGGCAAGCCTGTTGCCGCCCTTTGCCGAGCGCTCAAGCAAGCTCATGGCGGTTTGTCCATCCGGGTTCACACCGACGCCAACTTCGTATAATTTGCCAAGCCGGTATTGTGCGGCTGGCTGTCCCTGATTGGCTGCCAGACGAATAAGGCGCACGCCTTGCTTGTCGCGCCCGGCTTCTAAGTGGGATAGGCCGAGCTGGTATTGCGCAATCGGGTCGCCGTTATCGGCGGCGGCTTGCAGGGTCAATTTTTGCGCTGATGGCTGACCGTCTTCGTCCGGGCCTAAATCTGGCGCTTTAATGGCGTCCGTATAATTGCCAATAGTTGCCAGTGTTTGTACTTGCGGTGCGGCTGTCTGGTTTTCGTTTTGCTGTTGGCGCTCAGGTGTCGGTCTGGCATTTTGTTGGGGCGCCGGATTGTTCTGATCTGATGACAGCTCCGATTTTGCGAGAAATTTATTTTCTGTGCTTTGGTTTGCGGGCGAGCCAGACCCAAATATTAACGCCGTGAGGACTTTAAAAGTCAGCAGACCGAGGAAAGTACAACCAATCATTATGATCGTCATTTTAACCGGCATGCTTAAGGGTGTCTTGGCACCGCCACCGCCTCTGCCCCATATTTTGCCGCCAATTTTATATTTCTTGCCAACAAGGTTTCCACCGGGCCGGGCTGCTTCCATTGTGCCGGCTCGCTCGGATATATCATTGATCATGTTCAGCTGCGCATTGGCCAAGGGCAGCGGCGGTGCTGGCGGGGTTTCGCTAACGATTTGTGCCACGAAGGGCGGCGGGGCGGAGCTTTGTTCGGGCGCGGCGTTTTCCTGGGGCGCATAGTCTTGAGGCACATATTCTTGTAGGACAAAGGCTTGCGCTGCGCCGCCGTCTGTACCGGTTGCCGGCAGGGCTTCCATGCTAATCGCATCGACGGTGGTAACAATATTGGGCGGCGGCGCGACCTTGAGAGCATTGACAATTTCAGGCGGCGAAAATGCATCTTCTTGCTGCGGTATTATCGCGCTCTCAAGCTCTGGGCCTTGCAAGTCCAGGGCGAAATTTTGCGTATTTGGCAATGGCTCAATTGTGGGCGCTGAAAGAGGGTCGTCGTCGGCAAGGTTTTGGGGGGACAGGCTTTGCGCGTCTTCAAGGGTTTCCATGCGCGTGGTAAGGCCGGATAATTGTC
>QIKS01000033.1 GCA_003233025.1 Hellea balneolensis
CTCCATCTTTCATTTATAATTGCCGCTTCTTATCGAGCAATTTATATAACTTGCTGACGGGAAGGGTGTTGTTAGTGTATTTATCCATATGAGTGTTCTGAGCCCCAAAACCCGAAATATTGATTTTGCCATTGCTGGTGTGCAAAAAGCCGGAACAACGGTTTTGGCTCAATATCTTGGCCAACACAAAAACTTGTTTTTAAGCCCTGATAAAGAGTTGCATGCTTTTAAACGCTGGCCTGATGTGTTGGCTGTTTCAGAACGGCGCATTCAGGATGCATGTCAACATGCACGAGCGGATCAATATTGCGGTGACGCCACACCGGTCTATCTCTACTGGCCTCATGCTTTGGAGCTTATGGCTCAATATAACCCGAACATGAAGCTGATTATTTCCTTGCGCCATCCGGTGATGCGAGCTTATTCGGGTTGGTCAATGGAGACCAAGAGAGGTCGGGAAACACTGGATTTTTCAACCGCAATCCGAGAGGGTCGCGCCCGGGTAAAAACGGCGGGTAAAAATGTCCATCTGATATATTCCTATGTAGAGCGGGGTTTTTATGCCGCCCAGATTAAACGAGCTTTGGAAATTTTTCCAAGAGAGCAGATGTTTTTCTTGCGCGCCGATCAGATCAATGCCGGTCATCAATGCCTTGAGGGTTTGCTTGATTTTCTAGCGGTTAGCCCGATGCAATTTACCCCGATCACCCACAATGTCTTCCCCAGCTCGATCCGCGCCGATGATGATAGCCTCCGGGCTGATTTTGCTTATTTGCAGGATTTATACGAAAGCGATATGCAGCAATTACAAAGCCTAACCGGCCTTGATGTATCAGGTTGGATCTCCGCCCCTCCCAAAACCGGCGACGGAAATATACCGGAAAAATTCTAGTACAATGACAACCAAGAGCAATTGTACGGGCCGTGCAGATATCCGATTGAATTCGTTGGTTGTGCGCGTATAGTATTGTCATGAACATTCAACGTATTGGTGACATATTAATTGAGCGCGCGCTGATCAGCAAAACCGATTTGGCACAAGCAAAACGCTTGCAAGAGGAGGTCGGCGGCTTGGTCGGCCAAGCGTTGATCCGTTTGGGCGCGCTGAGCGAAGATGATTTGCTGCAAACGCTCAGCGATCAATTGCAACTGCCGATCATCCACGCCGAGGCTTTGTCCACCGAGAGCGCAGATTATGAGCGGGCGATGGAGATACTGGATTTATCCCCGGCCTGGCTTGCTTTGCGCCAATGTGCGATTTGGTGCGATCATGAAAATAGCCCGGTTCATGTTATCGCCCACAATATTCTCGACCTTGAATTGCGCGAGCGTTTGGAAGCGCAAAGCTACGCAAAAAATATCGAGCTTCGCGACTATCTGGCGTCGAACCAGACCTTGGAAATTGCCTTGGCGCAAATCAAGTCCCACCATAACGGCGAGGCGGCGGGGGCGAGCGATGATGATGCTCAACGCTTGCGCGAACTGGCGGAAGGCGCGCCGGTCATAGATTTTGTCAACCGGGTATTTTCAACGGCGCTCAAGGAAAATGCGTCCGATATCCATATCGAACCCTTCCTTTGAGCATAAATTTCAAGTTCGTTACCGGATTGACGGCGTATTACACACCAAACAAAATGAGCCGCGCTCCCGGTTTGACGCGGTGGCCAGCCGGGTAAAATTACTGTCTGGCATGGATATCGCCGAGCGCCGCCTGCCGCAAGATGGTCGCCAAACCATCCGTTTTGCCGGCCAGGAAATTGATTTGCGGGTGTCTTCATTGCCCGGCTCTTGGGGGGAAAGCCTGGTTATGCGTTTGTTGCGCAAGGAAAGCGAGCTGCCGGATTTGGAAAGCCTCGGACTTGAAGGCCGCTCGAAAGCCGTTTTGCAAAACCTGCTGAGCAATCCCAACGGCGTGATTTTGGTTACTGGCCCGACGGGATCGGGTAAATCAACCACGCTTTACCGCAGTCTTATTGGGCTTAATGACGGGATTAGAAAAATTATCACCATCGAAGACCCGGTGGAATATGATATGGACGGGATTGTTCAAATCCAGACCAAGGCCAATATTGGCTATACCTTTGCCCGGGGCTTGCGCGCTATATTGCGCCAAGACCCCGATATTATTATGGTCGGCGAAATCCGCGACGGCGAAACGGCGACCATTGCCGCTCAAGCGGCACTGACCGGGCATTTGGTGCTGTCGACCCTACATACAAATTCCGCTCTCGCCGCCGTGGCGCGGCTGATCGATATTGGGCTGGAGCCTTATATGGTTGCCTCCGCCGTGCGTGGTTTGGCGGCGCAACGTCTGGTGCGCCGGCTTTGCCCCCATTGTAGCGTGCCCGATAAAAGCACGGACGGGGAGGAGCGTATCTGGCAAATGGCAGAGACCGGCACACAAATCGGGCCGGCCATAAAAGGCAAAGCGAAATGGCGCAAGGCGAAAGGCTGTTCGCTATGCTCCCAAACGGGTTATCTTGGTCGGGTCGCTTTGTTTGAAGTTGTTCAAATTGATGACGCCTTGGCCGATGCCGTCCAGGAGCGGGCCAGCCTGCAACAGCTTTTGCACATCGCACGCGGGCAGGGCTTTTTAACCTTGCTTGAAGACGGGATTATAAAAGCAAGGGAAGGGGTGACAACTTTGGATGAAGTTATCCGGGTTTGTGGCGCTGATGAAAGCCACAAGAAATCAACCAAGAAACCTAAAACAAAGTCTAAAGCCAAGTCTAGAGCCAAACCTAAAGCCAAGCCTCAAACCAAGGCGAAAGCCTGACATCAGTATTGCTCTTGCCTTGGCAAAACCCACTGTGTATGATTTTATCTATTATTGCCGTAAATTTTACGAGGAAAAAATGGCTAAAGCTCACCCCACCAAAGATGCAGGATATTCGCTGCTGGAGATTTTAATTGTTTTGGCAATTATGGGATTGTTGGCGACATTGGTCGCCCCCCGATTATTTGGCCAATTTGATCAAGCAAAGGTGACGGCAGCGAAAGCGCAGGCGAAATCATTGCGCTTGGCACTGGACAGCTTCAAATTGGATACGGGCCGTTATCCGACGGAGCAAGAAGGTTTGACAGTATTGATCGAAGCGCCACAAAGCGGCAGCAATGTCTGGTTTGGCCCCTATATTGACGGGGAACTTCCCAATGACCCTTGGGGTAATTCTTTTATCTACCAGACACCAAAACTGGACGCCAATGGCCGCGAATTAAGCCCGTATGTAATTTCCTTAGGCGCTGATAATGCGCCGGGGGGAGACGGTAATAATGCGGATATTTCGTCTTAAAAAACTTAAGAACCAAGCCGGGTTTTCCTTGTTGGAAATGCTTATCGTACTGGCGATTATGGGGCTGGTTTTAAGCCTTGTTGGTGTGCGCATGGTCAGCTCGATTGAAGCGTCGCGCTTTGCCCGCACGGCGGACGGGGGCATTGCCAAAATCCGCTCTATTCGCGCCGAAGCCCTGTTGGACAATAGAGCGCTATTGGTTATGACTGGCAATATCTCCGCGCCCCAGCGCCAACGATTTAAACCTGATCAAAGACGCACGTTAGAACTACCCGCGGGCTGGACGGTGACCGGCAGCCCTATTGCCATATCAAAAACCGGATTTTGCAGTGGCGGGCGCATAACATTGCGCGGGCCATCAGGGCGACAAGCCCATTATGATTTGCAAGCGCCGGCCTGTCTGCCAGAACGTAGTATTTAGGCGTGGCGGGTGGCGCCGACCTTGCGTTAACCCTTGCCTTTGGCAGCATTTTGCTCGGGTTTTTGCTGGTTTTATCTTATACAGACTTGAAAACCTTTCGCTTGCCGGATGTCTTGACATTTTCCTTGCTGGGCCTGGGGTTTGTGCAAGCGTTTTTTGTCAAAAGCTCTCTCATGCCTGCCGTGATCGGCGCATGTGTCGGTTACGGTATTTTTCTGGCCGTAGAAATCGGGTTTAAAAAAGCAACCGGCAAAGACGGTTTGGGACGGGGTGATGCGAAGTTACTGGCTGCCGGGGGGGCGTGGTGTGGCTGGATGGCTTTACCCCATATTATTCTGCTCGCCAGTTTATGTGGGCTAGTGGCCATAGGATTGGCCAAAGCCGTCGCCAAACCATTTGGCGAAAAAATCCCATTTGGCCCCTTTTTGGCCGTTGGCATTGGCGCTGTGTGGTTTGTTCAGCATTGGTTAAGCTGACCCATGGGCATGATAGCGGAGAAATCCGTGTGTTGCATAAACACATCATTAATGGAGTTTAATATAGGATTAAGCAATATGAGTATATTTTTTGTGAGATTTTAGTGATAGGATATACTCTATTATAAGGATTTATGGCCGTGTTGAAGAAGGCAGAGAATAATATTGGGCGCAAAACGGTTTTAAAAGCCGGGATTGTCGCTTGTGTTGTTTTTAGCTTAAGCTCGCTATCTTCTATCTCCTATGGGCAAATACCCGATGAAACCGTGCGCAATACCGATGCTCCCTTACGTGCGACGACGACGACGACACCAGCAGAACAAGATACGCTTCCCAAGGATTTACAGCCTGAAAACCTGCTGGCGCCGAGAGTGCGCAATATAGATCCGGAGCGGGTTAAGCGCTTACGGGCCGAGAGCCGAAATAGCTGGAACCCGGCAATTTT
>QIKS01000209.1 GCA_003233025.1 Hellea balneolensis
CCGGCGTCGACGGCTTGTCGCACATCATCATCAAAGCCGCGCAACAGCTTATCCCCCCGGTACACTTGCGTTGTCTTGGCACCAAGCCCTGCGAAGATACCAGCGAATTCGCAAGCAATATAGCCGCCGCCGACGACCATAACCCGTTCTGGCAATGCTTTTAGGTGAAAAGCCTCGTCGGAAGAAATCGCGTATTTCCCGCCTGGAATATCCGGCATAAAGGGCCGTCCGCCCGTGGCGATCAGAATGGTTTTGGCGGTAATTTCACGGCCAGAGCTTTGCAGCTTTAAAGAATGTGGCCCGGTAAATTCCGCCCGCTCTTGAAAAAACTCGGCGCCGTGGCGCTCTAAAATGCCTTCATAAATGCCCGAAAGCCGGGTCAGTTCCGTCTGGATATCGTCGCGCAAATTTGCCCAGTTAAAAACCGCCCCCTTGACACGCCAGCCATAGCCGGAAGCCGCTTTAATTGCCTTGCCAAATTCTGCGCCGTAAACCAGATATTTTTTGGGAACACAGCCGCGAATAACACAGGTGCCGCCCGCTCTATATTCTTCGGCAACCGCAACTTTTTTGCCCAAAGAAGCCGCCAGTCGTGCCGCCCGCACACCGCCAGAACCTGCGCCAATGACAAACAAATCATAATCATATTTGCTCACGAACAACCTCCATAACTTTGGCGTGATCCGGCTCGCCAATGATCAATGTATCAGTCAGATCGATAAATAATCCGTGTTCCATGACACCGGGGATGGATGCCAATAGGCTTGCCGTGAGCCGGGGGTCAGGGATTTTCTTGCACTCGCAATCCAAAATCAGATGATTGCCGTCGGTGATGAGCGGTCTTTTATCGTCCTTTGTATAGCGCAATGTGGTCGAAGCACTTTCGCAGCCGCTTTGTATCAAAGCGGCGTAAATCTGCTCCGCCGGGATCAACTTCAATCGGCAATGCAAATGCGCCCAGGCTCTCAACCATTTTCGAGCCGTCAACAATGATAACCATATGATCGGAATTGGCGGCAATGATTTTCTCCCGCAATAAACAAGCGCCGCCGCCCTTGATCAGCTGAAAATCAGGATCAACTTCATCGGCGCCGTCCACGGTCAAATGAATACGTTCGACCTTGTCAGGTTCCACCAAAGGCACGCCAAATTTACGTGCGCAGGCTTCGGAGGCTTGCGAGGTGGGAATGCCTTGTATTTTTAATCCCTTGGCGACTTGCCCGCCGAGCATTTCAATGAAAATTTCTGCCGTCGACCCCGATCCCAAACCCAAGGTCATACCGTCTTCAACAAGGCTCAAAGCAGCAGTGGCGGCGTTTTCTTTTAAGGTGCTCATTATGTCTCTTTTCCTGCCCGTTTTTGCAGGCGTTTTTTCTGGGCGGCCCGGTAGCGTCTCGCCCAGCCTTGTTTATTGGTTTGTTTGGCCCGACCCAAAGCGAGCGCATCCTTGGGCACGTCATCGGTAATCACCCCGCCCGTGGCCAAATATGCCCCCGCACCAATGGTCAGCGGCGCAATAAGGGAAGAGTGTGTGCCAATAAAAGCACCTGCCCCAATAATGGTTTTATGCTTGCGAAAGCCGTCATAATTACAGGTAATCGTCCCCGCGCCAATATTAACATTTTCAGCAATTTCAGCGTCCCCAATATAAGACAAGTGATTGATTTTACTATTTGCTCCAATCGTCGATTTTTTGATCTCAACGAAATTACCAGCCCTTGATCCCGCCCCCATTTGCGCGCCCGGACGCAAGCGGGCAAACGGCCCGATTTGACTGTCCGTGCCGATAGTTGCTCCTTCAATATGACAATAAGGATGGATGGTCGCGCCTTCTTCGATGCGCACACCGGGACCAAAAACCACATTTGCCCCGACATCAACATCGGCCATAATCTGCGTATCCCAGGAAAAATAAACGCTGGCCGGGTCTCGGAGTGTGACACCGTTCTCCAGCATTTCTGTCCGCATTCGCGCCTGAAATGCCTGCTCGGCCAACGCAAGGTCTGTGCGTGAATTTACGCCCAAAACTTCTTCGGCGCTGGCCCGGACAGTGCGGGCTTCTCCGCCCTTTTTATTGATGATCTCGACAATATCGGTCAGATAATATTCGCCTCCTGCATTCTCGGTTTTTACCGCCGCTAAGGCGGCGAACATATCGGGCGCAGATGCTGCCATGACGCCGCTATTACATAAGGTGACGGCCAGCTCATCGGCCTGTGCATCTTTGGCTTCAACGATTTTATCCAATTTTCCGTCTTTTTCAATCAAGCGCCCATATGCGCCTGCGTCCTTTGGCTCAAAGCCCAAAACGGCCACATCAACGCCGCCCGACAGGCTGTCAAATATATCTTCCAAGGTTTGCGGCTTTATCAAGGGCGTATCAGCATACAACACCACCATATCGCCGCCAAAACCCTCAAGGGCCGTGCGCGCGCTCAATACGGCATGGCCTGTGCCCAATTGCCGCCCTTGGACGACGGTTTCAAGCCCGAGGCTTTCAGCCGCGCTCTTGAGCGCCGCGTCCTTCGCTCCGATCACAGCAATACAGCGCGCAGCGCCAGCGCTACGCGCCAACCCCGCTGCCCACGCCAAAAGCGAACGACCGCCGACCGTGTGCAAGACTTTCGAGGTTTTCGATTTCATGCGCGTGCTTTTTCCAGCTGCTAAAATGACCACGGCCCGTTGTCTCGGTTTTGTCACGGCGTTTCTCTCCCCCTAAGCGGCGTTATATCACTGGAATTCTCATCATATTTAGACGATGTTATGACGTATTGCACGATTCGTTTTGAAAAAACTGCGAGAAAAATGCGTAAAACTCTCTCCATAGCCTTTGACCTTGACGGAACACTTGTCGATACGGCACCGGATTTAGTGCGGGTACTAAACGAAGTGATTGCGCCCCAAGGCGTCCCCGCTCTGCCCCTAGAGGTCGGACGAAATCTTATTGGCTATGGCTCACTGGCGCTTATTAAAAATGCTTATGCCCAAGCGGGTATCTCCTTGGAGGCACAAAAAGCTCTGGATTTACAAAAGCAGTTTTTAGCCCGCTACGCCGAAACGCTCACACAGCTTTCAAAGCCCTATCCGGGCGTGCGCGACGTATTGGCGCAGCTAAAACGCGGCGGTGCGCGTCTGTCTGTTTGCACCAATAAGCCAGGCGGTCTGGCCCGGCCTTTACTGCGAGATCTCGGCTTGGATTTGTTCTTTGAGCGCATTATCGGCTCTGATGACACATCCGCGCCCAAGCCCGCCGCCCAGCATATTTTTACAGCGGTCGGGCACCGCAATGGCGGCGATATCATCATGGTCGGCGACGGAAAACCGGACGTATTGGCGGCGAAAGCAGTGCCGTGCCCGGCCATTATCATGAATTACGGCTATAGCCCGCAAAGCATGTATAGCCTGGGCGCAGACAAAGTATTGCGAAATTTCCGAGAGCTGCCGGATGCGATAGCTGGGCTGCGTTAAGCGTAATTTTCCTCCGACGCTACGGGAACACCGTTAATCATATTGGAGCGGATATCAGTGCGGGCGGAACGCATGCTGGCTAGAAATCCGCCCTGCACCAAATCCACATGCACATCACGGCCACGATCAGACCAATATTCTTCAATTTTTTTCTTGATGCGTTCAGCACCTTCTCGCGTACAATAATCACCGTTCATAATAACCTCTATATCTGGCGCGAACTTCGTCCCAAAAGGCCGCGGGAATAATGCTCCCCTATGATTTATTTAGGAAGTTCTTGTGCAAGGTTCAAGAAAAAATATAGGTTTTTCATATATCTTTTTTGTAATGTTCTATAGATAGAAAATTTCAGCTTCTGTTCATAATAGCTATGGTATAGGAGTTTATTACATTTTTGTAAGGTTTTTTACCTATCAATCACTCCACACATCTATATAACGCCAAGAATATAATAGGTAAAACCTATATTGGGAGGCGAGATGACAAATATTGGGGAGC
>QIKS01000017.1 GCA_003233025.1 Hellea balneolensis
TATCGTAATTTTGGCACAAAACTATGGAATGCTGCCCGCTTTGCCCAGATGAATGAATGTGTTCCGGACGCCGGGTTTGACCCGCTCAACTGCCAGCAAACCGTCAATAAATGGGTTGTTGGCGAAGTAGCCAAAACGACCAAAACCGTCACAGCAAGTCTTGAATCATACCGGTTTAACGAAGCGGCAGACGCGGCGTATAAATTCGCTTGGGGGCAATATTGCGATTGGTATTTGGAGTTGATAAAGCCGGTTATGAGCGGCGACGACGAAGCTGCCAAAGCGGAAACCCGCGCCTGTGCGGCTTGGGTTTTAGATCAGATATTAAAACTGCTCCACCCGTTTATGCCGTTCATCACCGAGGAGATTTGGGCTGGGGTGGCTGGCGATGTTTCCCGAACAACATTTTTGATGAACGCCGAATGGCCAGAATTTGGTGCGGACTATGACGACGCCGAAGCGCAAGCGGATATTACGTGGCTGATTAGCCTGGTCAGCGAAGTTCGTTCCGTGCGTTCAGAAATGAATATCCCGCCCTCAAACAAAGGTAAAATGTTGCTCATCGGCGCATCCGAAGTGACATTGGCCCGCATGGATACCTATCAAGATGTGTTGGCGCGGATGGCGCGCATGTCGTCATGGGAGCAAGCGGACGTCGCCCCCAAAGCTTCCATTCAGGCGGTTGTCGGTGAAGCCACCATTGCGCTCCCCTTGGCGGGGCTGATTGATTTGGCGGCGGAGCGGGCGCGGCTTGAAAAGGAAATTTCTAAAATCAACTCTGAAATCGAAACCATTGATAAAAAATTAGCCAACAAAAATTTCATGGAGCGGGCGCCGCAAAAAGTGGTCGATGAACAGCACAGCCGCAGGGCCGTATTTACGGATGAGTTGGCGAAGCTGGAAAACGCGGTGGTTAATTTGCATGTTTGACTTTGACGAAAGCAGGGCTGAGTTTAAAGGATTTTCGCGTCATTATGAAAAGGAAATCCTGCCGTTTTTACAACGCCGCGAAACCGAGCGAAAAGCACGGATTGCCAAAGCCGGTAAGCATAGCATTGGGGCCGTAATATTAGGCGCAGGCATTGCTGTTGCTGTCTTTATAGGGAGCGGAAATCCTGTTATTAGTATTCTTGTCGGCAGTGTCATTGGCTTAATTGGGATTGTGATATCTTACAGCGTTTTAAGCTCATTGCGCGGTGAGGTGAAGCAATTTCTAGTCAGTAATATTTGCCAATTTCTCGGCTGGACATTTACACAAAAAGGGTTTGCGCAACCAGATTTATCCGCCTGGAAAACCCACAAGCTTCTGCCCCGCTCCCACCGCCAAAAATATGAAGACCAAATGAGCGGCGCGGCCCACGGCGCGGATTTTCAGTTTTGCGAAGCCCACCTTGAAACCCGCCATACCGATAGCAAAGGCCGCACCCAGTGGCGAACATCGTTTCGCGGTATTTTACTGCAAATCGATTTTCACGCCCGGTTTTTGGGCACAACCATTGTGCTTAGCGACGCCGGGATTTTTAACGCTAAAAAGAAAAGCGGGATGAAACGGGTCGGGTTGGAGGATCCGGTGTTTGAGAAAATGTTTGAAGCTTATGGCAGCGACCAAGTTGAAGCGCGCACGCTGCTCACCCCGACATTTATGCAAAGACTGGTTGATTTAAAAGACGCCATGTCGGGTAAGAAAATCCAATTTGGGTTTTGGGATGAGAAGCTGTTTATTGCCGTAACCGCCCCGAACCAATTTGAGACTGGCTCTATGTTTGAAACTTTGGTGGCTCCTGAGCGCGTTCAGAAAACTCTAGGTGAAATCGATGCCATATACGGCGTCATTGACGGCGTTATCAAGCCGCTTGAAAAACACCGGTATTCTTAAAGTTCAAACTGCCCAATGATCGGCACATGATCTGACGGACGTTCGCGGCCTCTGACATGGCTGTCAATGCGCACAGCTTTAAGCTGGTCTGCGGCTTGACCTGACAGCAAAAGATGGTCAATGCGAATGCCGTGGTTTTTTGGCCAGGCACCGCCTTGGAAATCCCAATAGGTGTATTGGTGTGGCCGGCCGTCAACCTGCTCATAGGCGCTGGTCAACCCCAGCCATTTCAGGGCATTAAAGGCGGCGTGGGTTTGGGGCAAAAACAAAGCATTGTCGGCCCAAAGCGCGGCGTCATAAACATCGTCCTTTGTCGGGATAACATTATAATCGCCCGCCAATATAAGCGGTTCTTCAAATTTGAGCAGGCGGGCAGTATGGACGCGCAGACGTTCCATCCAGGCGAGTTTATACGCATATTTTGGATGATGCCCCGGCTCGCCGTCCGGGTTTTGGGTTGGGTTGCCATTGGGCAGATAAATGCTGGCGACACGGACGGGGCCGTTTTGCCCGGCTATGACGGCTTCCAGGTAGCGGGCTTGCGGGTCGTCTTCGTCGCCGGGCAGGCGGGCATTGATCTCCTCGAACGGATATTTGGACAATAAAGCCACACCGTTATAACTTTTCTGGCCGTGGACGGCGACATTATAGCCCCGCTCCTCAAAAGCTTCCAAAGGAAAGCCTGCGTCGACGGTTTTGGTTTCTTGCAAGCAGACAATATCGGGCTTGGCTTCGTCCAACCATGTGGTGATCGCAGAAAGGCGTGCTTTAACCGAATTGACGTTCCAACTGGCGATTTCCACGGTTATAGAGAGAAACTTACGCCACAGCCACAAGAAGCCTTGGCGTTGGGGTTATGGATTTTAAAAGCTGCGCCAATCAGCTCATTGACATAATCAATTTCACTGTCTTTCAAAAACCCTTGCGAAATCTCGTCAATGAGAATGCGCGCCCCGTCCCGTTCAATCATCAAATCATCGGCGTTCGGGCTGTCTGCGAAATCAAAGGCATATTGAAACCCCGAACAGCCACCACCATTGACACTGACGCGCAAGAACCGGGTTTTGCCCTCTCTGGCCATAATAGCATTAATTTTGCTCGCCGCGCTTTCGCTCATTGTGATATGGGGTTCGGACATAATAGGTGCTTTCTTGTTCTACTGCTTATATAAGCTTATTTTCACAAGAATCAATAACGTAGGAAGCGGGCAATAATATTATGGTTATATATTCTTGCAAACGTGAACGTGCC
>QIKS01000299.1 GCA_003233025.1 Hellea balneolensis
CAAATCACCATGTTCGTCAATACTGTCAATGCCCAGCACCATGACATTGGGCAAGCTGTCCGCACAGCGAAACTGCTTGCGCTCATCGCGAATGAGCGTGCCGTCGTCGACCATATCTTTGAGCGTAAAGCGCAGTTCGCGCCGGGCAGCGCCGCTCAGACCAAGGCTGAGGGCGAGACTACGTTTGGTTGTCCGCCCGCCGCCGCCGCGAACCACTTCTAATATCTGTTCGCGTTTAAAAGTCATATGTTTCTCTTGGTGCCTGGCTTATTTTTTCTTGGGCGCAGGTTTTTTCTTTTTAGCTGCAGGCTTTTTCTTCTTGGCCGGCTTTTTCTTTGGCCCTTTGGCCTGCTTGGCGGCGATATACTCCAAAGCCATTTCCAAAGTCACTTCTTCAGGCGTGACGGACTTGGGTATGGTAGCATTTATCTTCTCATATTTCACATATGGGCCGTAACGTCCACTCATCACCCGGATCGGCTTGTCGTCGTCTGGGTGATTGCCCAGCTCCTTAAGCGCATTGCCGCCGCGCCCGCCGCCTTTAGCCCGTTTTTCGGCCAGCAAAACCACGGCGCGGTTTACGCCCACTTCAAACATTTCGTCAATGTCTTGTAGGTTGGCATAGGTGCCAGCGTGTAAAATATAAGGACCGTAACGTCCCAAAGACCCCGTAATCATTTTACCGTCCTCGGGATGCTCGCCAATAGGGCGAGGCAAGGTAAGGAGCTTTAGGGCTTTGTAGATATCAATACTGTCATAGGGCCAGGTTTTGGGCAGGCTGGTGCGTTTGGGCTTGGCTTCCTCGCCCAGTTGGACATAGGGGCCGTAACGGCCGTTTTTAAGCCAGACATCAAGGCCGCTATCAGGATCGGTGCCCAGCACCTTATCTTCGCCCGCATCTGCTTGTGCGCCGTTTTGGCCAAATGGCCGCGTGTGTTTACAATCAGGATAATTGGTACACCCGACAAATGCGCCAAAGCGGCTGACCTTCAAACTTAATTGACCATCATCGCAGACGGGACATTTGCGCGCATCCGAACCGTCTTCCTTGGCCGGGAAAATCATCGGGCCAAGGGCTATATTCAGCGCGTCTAAGACCTGCGAAACCCGCAAATCCTTGGTGCCGTCTACATGGGCGGAGAAGCCTTGCCAGAAATTGGCCAACAAGGTTTTCCATTCCAGCTTGCCCGCCGAAACCAAATCCAGGCGTTCTTCCAGCTCCGCCGTATAATCGTATTGCACATATTTGGTGAAAAATTCTTCTAAGAAGGCAACAACCAACCGGCCTTTATCATCGGGAATAAACCGGCGCTTGTCCAAAACCACATAACCCCGGTCTTGCAACACTTTCAAAATAGAAGCGTAAGTAGACGGGCGGCCAATGCCCAGCTCTTCCATGCGCTTGACCATGCTGGCTTCCGAATAGCGCGGCGGCGGCTGGGTGAAATGTTGGTCGGCGTTGATTTTCTCCGCCACAACCATGTCGCCGGCGCTGATGTCCGGTAGGCGAACGCCGTCGTCGTCTTTCTCGGTGCCACTTTCCGTATACAGGGTCAAAAACCCGTCAAAGCGGACAATGGTTCCGGTGGCGCGCAGGCCAACAGTGTTGTCCTTGTCCGCCATTTCAATGGTGGTGCGCTCAAGCTGGGCCGAGGCCATTTGGCTGGCCGTGGCCCGGTTCCAGATCAGCTGGTAAAGCTTGGCTTGGTCGCCGGACAAGGAAAGCATATCCGGCGAGCGGGTAAAACTGGTTGGGCGGATGGCCTCATGGGCCTCTTGAGCGTTCTTGGCTTTGGTTTTGTAAACCCGGGGGGCGGGCGGCACATATTTATCGCCAAATTTATTGCCAATGGCAGCGCGGACTTCCGTGATGGCTTCCCCGACCATAGAGACGCCGTCCGTTCGCATATAGGTAATCAGCCCGACAATCTCCCCGCCAATATCAATCCCCTCATACAGTTTTTGCGCCGTTTGCATGGTGCGGGTCGATGAGAAGCCAAGCTTGCGGCTGGCCTCTTGTTGCAAGGTAGATGTGGTAAAGGGCGGCAGCGGGTTGCGCTTGACCGGTTTGGCTTCCACGGAGACAACCGACAAAGACGCCGCTTTCAGTTTGTCCCTGGCGTCAAAGGCCAGAGCCTGCGTGTTTAAAGAAAACTTTTTAAGTTTCTCGCCGGCCAGGGAAACCAGCTTGGCGGGGAAATTTGCCCCCTTGGCGCTGGCCATATCCGTATCAACCGTCCAGTATTCTTCCGACTTAAATTGTTCGATTTCAGTTTCGCGCTCGGTGATCAACCGCAAAGCCACCGATTGTACCCGCCCTGCCGAACGTGCGCCCGGCAATTTGCGCCACAAAACCGGCGACAAGGTAAAGCCGACCAGATAATCCAAAGCCCGGCGGGCCAAATAAGCCTCGACCAGCTCCATATCCAAATCGCGCGGTATTTTAATCGCGTCTGTGACAGATTTCCTGGTAATGGCGTTAAACACCACCCGCTCAACCTGCTTGCCAACCAAAGCTTTCTTTTTGCCCAGAACTTCCAGCAAATGCCACGAAATAGCCTCACCCTCCCTGTCCGGGTCAGTCGCTAAAATGAGCGTATCAGCGGTTTTAAGCGCCGTGACAATATCATTGATACGGGTTTTGGATTTCGCGTCTATGGCCCAATCCATAGCGAAATCTTCATCGGGGCGCACGGAGCCGGTCTTGGAAGGCAGATCACGCACATGACCAAAGCTGGCCAAAACCGTATAATCCTTGCCCAGATATTTTTCAATCGTCTTGGCTTTAGCCGGCGATTCGACAATTACAATCTTCATAAACACACCACAATAGGGAAGAAAATTTTGGCGATAACTGGGGGAAGCGTTTTCAATTGTCAATAAGACGATTGAAAAAACTCGAAATTAAATATATTGCAAATAATAACTTTACAACTTTTAGCTTTATCATTAGGGTGGATTTATGTTCTGGGGAGGCAATTATGAAGGAACTTAAAACAGCAAAAACATCACAAAAAGGCTCTATTAACGACATTCCCGTCGCTGCAGCTCAAGAATACATCTCTGATATGTTGGGAGAATTGTGTGTAATTGCAAAAACCTCTGGCCAGACCGACATA
>QIKS01000157.1 GCA_003233025.1 Hellea balneolensis
CAGGATGTTCGACCTGCAATCTTGTGTTCATTTCAATGAAGAAAAACTCACCGTTTTCATACAAAAACTCAATCGTCCCGACACCGCGATACCCGATGCTGGCAATGGCTTTGCGGACAACTTCACCAATTTCGTTGCGTTGAGCGGGGCTGAGAGCTGGGGAAGGGGCTTCCTCTAATATTTTTTGATTGCGCCTTTGTAAGGAACAGTCGCGCTCGCCGAGATGGACAACATTGCCGTGGGTGTCGGCGATGACTTGTACTTCGATATGGCGCGGTAATTCCAGATATCTCTCCAGATAAACCGAGCCGTCGCCAAAGGCGGCGATAGCTTCTTGTCTGGCGGCATTTAAACTTTCCTCCAGATCAGCCGCCGTTTTTGCCAGCCGCATACCGCGTCCGCCGCCGCCTGCCGCCGCTTTAACCAGCAAAGGAAAACCGACTTCTTTGGCGACTTCCTTGGCGTGGGCATAATCTTCAACGCCGCCAGCCGAGCCAGGCACCACCGGAATCCCGACGGCAGCAACGGCTTCTTTGGCGGCGATTTTATCGCCCATAAGTTTTATGTGTTCCGCCGTCGGGCCAATGAAAATAATATTATGGGCTTCGACAATATCGGCAAAGCGCGCATTTTCAGAAAGAAACCCATAACCCGGATGAACGGCGTCGGCGCCGGTGATTTCACAGGCGGCGATAATCGCGGGAATATTAAGATAGCTTTCCGCCGCTGCCGCCGGGCCGATACACACGCTTTCATCGGCGAGCCGGACATGCATGGCGTCCTTGTCGGCCTCGGAGTGGACGGCGATTGTGGAAATATCCATTTCCTTACAGGCCCGGTGAATGCGAAGGGCAATTTCACCGCGATTGGCGATCAATACTTTTGAAATCATGGTTTATCCAAGGATTAAAAGGGCTTCGCCAAACTCGACGGGTTGGCCGTCTTCGACCAAAATTTTCTCAACCGTTCCGGATTTTTCCGCCTTGATGGGGTTAAATGTTTTCATGGCTTCAATCAGCAAGAGGGTGTCCCCTTGCTTGATTTTCATGCCAACCGTAATAAATGCATCTGCGTCCGGGCTGGGGCGGATATAGGCCGTGCCGACCATGGGTGATTTAACCGCGTTGGGGTCAGACGCCGGATCAACGCTGGCTTGCGGCGCGCTGACGGGCGCAGGCGCGGCAGCGGGCGCGGCAACCACGGCGGCGGCGTGGCTCATGGCCGGGGGCGCGCTATGTTTGGCGACCCTGAGCTTGAGACCGTTTTTCTTTAATTCGATTTCAGAAAGCCCGGTCTCATTGAGGATTTTAGCCAGCTCGCGAATTAATTTGGTTTCGCTGAGGCTCACCTTATCGCTTGGTGGAGATGTGGTTTTCTTTGATGGTTTCTTAGCCATGAAATTTCCCTGTCTTAATGGTTCTTCTTATGATTTTTGCAAAATGTTTATGGCGGCTTTTATGCCTAAAAGATAGCTGTTAATGCCAAATCCGCTAATCGTGCCATCGACCGCTTGGGCGACGTAAGAGATATGGCGAAAAGCTTCGCGCTTGGCGGGCTGTGAGATATGAATTTCCAAACTGGCAATATCAAGGGTTTTCAAAGCGTCATGCAAAGCGACGGACGTGTGGGTATAGGCGGCGGGGTTTATCAGCAAGGCGCAGGCTTCCCGCCCGGCTTCCTGGATCATATCGACCAATTCACCTTCGATATTGCTTTGCTTAAACACAAGCTCATAGCCAAATTCCGTGCAAGCTTTGCGGCACAGGGCCTCGACATCGGCCAAACTGGCTTTGCCGTAGATTTCTGGCTCTCTTTGGCCCAATAAATTGAGATTTGGGCCATTGAGAATGTGTAATGGTTTTGGCATAGTGTCCCTCTTGATTTTCGCTTTGTAGCAAATTGGAAGAATATAGGCCATGACAATTACGATTAATGGGCAAGTTTTTAACGATTTTAGCCCCGATTCCAGTATTTTTGATGTTTTACGCAAACTTAATCTGCCTTTGGATAAAATTGCGGTTGAACGGAATTTGGAAATCGTGCCTAAGTCATGTTTTGACGAGATTAGCGTCGTTGACGGCGACCGATTGGAAATCATTCATTTTATAGGCGGCGGATAATGAACACTGACGACCCTTTAATCATAGCCGGCCAAACATTTTCCTCACGGCTGATCATCGGCACAGGTAAATATACCAACTATCAGCAAAACGCCGATGCCTTGAGCGCATCAGGCGCAGAGATCGTCACCGTTGCTGTGCGCCGGGTTAATATCAGTAATCCCGACGAGCCGATGCTGGTTGATTATATTGACCCCAAAAAGACGGTTTTCTTGCCCAATACCGCAGGCTGTTTTACTGGCGAGGACGCGGTGCGTACCTTGCGTTTGGCCCGCGAGGCAGGTGGTTGGGATTTGGTCAAGTTGGAAGTTTTGTCCGACCCCAAACATTTATACCCCGATATGAGCGAAACCCTGCGCTCGGCTGAGCTGCTGATTAAAGAGGGTTTTAAAGTCATGGTTTATTGTTCCGATGATCCGGTGTTTGCCCGAAAACTTGAAGATATGGGTTGCGTTGCCATCATGCCCCTGGGTGCGCCCATTGGTTCTGGTTTGGGCATCCAAAACCCGGTTAATATTCGCCTGATCGTTGAGCAAACCAGCGTTCCGGTGATTGTTGACGCGGGTGTCGGCACCGCGTCCGACGCGGCCATTGCTATGGAGCTTGGCTGCGACGGCGTTTTGATGAACACCGCCATTGCCGAAGCCAAAAACCCCATCCAGATGGCCGCCGCCATGAAACACGCGGTCATCGCAGGCCGTCAAGCCTACCTTGCTGGCCGGATGGGGCGCAAAAAATACGCCGACCCCAGCTCGCCGCTGGCAGGGTTGATTTAAAATCAAGGGTCTATAAGGGCAGGGTGACAATACATTTAAGGCCGCCAAGTTCGCCGTCATCAAGGGTCAATGTACCGCCGTGGCTTTCAATAACGTCTTTGGCAATGGACAGGCCAAGGCCAACACCTTTGCGGTTTTGATTGCGCGAAATATCAAGGCGGACAAAGGGCTTAAGAGCGTCTTTACGGTTTTTTGCAGGAATGCCAGGCCCGTCAT
>QIKS01000019.1 GCA_003233025.1 Hellea balneolensis
TATTCGCGTTTCGCCTTCCCCTATCCTTATCCGACCTCCCAGTCTGTCAATACATGGGAGCGCGGCGGCATGGAATATCCGATGATTACCTTTAACGGCTACCGCCCGTCAGAGGACGAAAAATCCGGTGAGATTACCTATTCCCGCAGTATCAAACACGCGCTTATCGGCGTTATTATTCATGAGGTCGGACATAATTATTTCCCGATGATTGTTAATTCGGACGAACGTCGCTGGACATGGATGGATGAAGGGATCAACACGTTTTTGGAATATTTGACCGAATATGAATGGGATGAAAACTTCAATATTCTCGGCGGTCAAACCAATCCTCTGGACGTGATCACCAATTACATGACCAGCAAAAATCAGGTGCCGATCATGACCCAATCAGACTCGGTTTTACAATTCGGCCCCAATGCTTATTCCAAGCCGGCGTCATCGCTGGTTGTCTTGCGCGAAACGGTTATGGGCCGGGAATTGTTTGATTATGCTTTCAAGCAATATGCAACACGCTGGATGTTTAAGCGCCCTACCCCGGCTGATTTTTTCCGCACAATGGAAGATGCCTCCGGCGTTGATCTCGACTGGTTCTTTAGGGGTTGGTATTTTGGCACCGACCATGTCGATATCGCCATTACCAGCATTCGTGAATACACCATATCTTCTCAAGACCCGGACATTGAATTTGCCAAAGACCGGGAAGAATACTGGCGCGACAACCCTGAAAGCATTTCCGACATCCGCAACCGGGCGGAAGGCTTGACAACCCGCGCCAGCCGCGTGCCCTCGATTAAGGATCTGTATTCAGAAAACGATAAATTCACGGTTTCCAACAAAGACCGCAATAAACATACGGGCTTTTTGGAAGGCTTGGAAGATTGGGAACGCACAGCCTATGAGCGGGCGATAAAAGAAGGCCAGTTTATCTATTTCGTTGATTTTGAAAATGTCGGCGGATTGGTTAGCCCGATACCCCTGACCATCCACTATAAAAATGGCACGACGGAAGAAATGATGTTGCCGGCTGAAATTTGGCGGCGCAGTCCAAAAATGCTGACCAAATTGCTGATCCGTAACAAGCAGCTTGTCTCCATTGACGTCGACAACGCCCACCAGACAGCCGATGCGGATTTCAGCAATAATAGTTATCCGGCGAAAATCCGCAGCTCACGTCTGGAAATTTTCAAGCGTGACCGCAAAACGAGGAATTTGATGGCTGACATGTTGGTCGAACTTAAAGGCGAAGGCAAAGACGGCGACGATAAAATGGATGATAAAAAAGTACCGATGAAACCCTCAAAATAGGGTTTTGGACAAAGCCATGAACAATCGCAGGACATTTTTGGGCAAAGGTATGTCCACAATTTTAGGCATGGGTGCCTTGTCCCTATGCCCCAACCTCGCGTGGGCGCACCGACAAAAACAAGCCCATTCAACTCTGGAGTGGAATGAGCGCAGCCAGACGCTGGAGGTTATCCATATTTTGCATCTCCATGACGCCGAGCAAGCCTTGTCGGCGCTGGGCTTGATGAAACGGCCTGATCTGACCCAACTAAAAGCCCGGGCAAAATTGGCCCTTTATGTGCAGGAAAAATTTACCCTGGCAACCTTGGCCGGCGAAGCGATAAAACTTGACATTATCGGCGCTGAAACCCGTTCAGGCCGTGTCTATATTTATTTTGAGACAGGGCCGCGCGCCCGCCCCGAAGGTCTGCTGATCGGTCATAATTTGTTACACGATGTCTACCCTGATCAAGTCAACCGGATCAATGTCACTCTGGGCGGCGAGTTACAAAGCCTCAGCTTTGGCGCAGGGGAGCGTCCCAAGAAAGTGCTTGCCTAAAGGGCAGCGGGCAGCAATACTTTTATCATGCTCCGCGTGCATCATCTCAACAATTCCCGCTCCCAAAGGGTTTTATGGCTTTTGGAAGAATTGGCGCTGAGTTATGAGATCAAACATTATAGCCGCGACCCCAAAACCGGACATGCGCCGCCGTCTCTCAAGCTTATCCATCCGTTAGGCCGCGCACCCGTTTTGCAAGACGGCGATATCACGGTCGCGGAAACCGGCGCGATTATCGACTATATCACCCGCACATATGGCGTTGGCCGGTTAATTCCGCCGCCGGGTGGCAAGGCCTATAATGATTATATCCATTTTCTACATTTCGGCGAAGGCTCAGCGATATTGCCGCAACTCCTGGCTCTCTACACCTCATTTTTAGGGGACGCATCCGCGCCGTTACAGCCGATTATCAACCGGGAAATGAAGAAAAATTTCGACTATATCGAATACCACCTGACCCGCCGTGAATATTTCGCGGGCGAACAGCTTAGCGGTGCTGATATCCAGATGGTCTTCCCCCTTGAAGCCGCCAAAACCCATGGCCGCCTGGTCAAATACCCCGCCTGCCTCGATTTCGTCGAACGTATGCACGCCCGCCCCGCCTATCTAAAGGCTCTTAAACGCGGCGGGCATTATGATTATGGGCCGAAGGTTTAACATCTACCCCTGCAGTATTTTCGCAGCCAAAGCCCGCGTCACGTTGATTTTTTCATTTGCAGCCTGGATATCAAGCTGATGGATCAGGGCGCGTAAATCATTGACAGAACGCGGGGCGTGGCTTTGCAGATAGCTGATTAAATTCGCGCTGACCTTCAGGCCCCGGTCTTTAAACAGCTTAATAATGATGGCGCGCAGCAGGTCGTCATCTGGTTCCTTAAGCTGATTTGTGCGTATATTTTTGAGCCGGGAATGCAGATCATCAAACCCGTAAGGCCATGTCGTGGGCAATGACCGGCTCGCCAGCAACAAGCCGGCAATACGGCCCTCAAGGGCCAGATTGATCAGCCGAAATAAATCTTGGTCATTTACTTGGGAAGCATCATCAAGCCAAACACATGTGCCGGGACGTATATTTGTTGATATTTTCGGCCCATAAACAGCGTCATATTGCGCGGCCCAAATATGGCCAAGATGGGTTTTGCCGCAGCCCTTGGGGCCGACAAGGGCCAGAATATTATTGGGCCAATTTTGCCAACCCTCCAGATCAGCTTTGGCTTCAGCGTGGCACGCCCCCGTGACGAATGCGCGCGCACT
>QIKS01000074.1 GCA_003233025.1 Hellea balneolensis
AGGTGCGGCCTTGATCGGCAATGAGGAAGATATGCGCTTCGTGCGCAGTTTTCATGATGTGTTTATCGCCATTGGCATTGCTATTTTATCCGTTGGCCTTTTCGCCGTCTGCACAATGATCGGCGCAGGTGTTTATTATCTTTTGGGTGCAGGGGCGCTGTGGCTGATGGCGGAATATTTTGGCAGGGTAAAACGCGCCCATTTGCCAACATTGCTCATCGCTTTGGCATTTTTAATCTTCGCGAGCGCCGGGGCTAGCAATCTTGTAAACACCTTTCCAGCCTTAATTACCCTGGGCGCCATGCTGGCATTTTATTGGCGTTTTCGTCTGCCCTTTAGTATTGCCCTGATCGCCATATCTCTGGTTATGGTTTTATTTAATTTGGTTGCCGTTCTCTTCCCTTCATTTCTTGGTCAGTATTTTGGCGGGCTATTGCTTATAAGCGGCATAGGCCTGTTCGTCGCCGCCCTTGTTTATGACGCCAAAGATACGGGCCGTTTGACCCGGTTTGCCGACAATGCATTTTGGCTACATTTTACCGCTGCCCCTTTGATTTTGCACGGCATTGCCATGCAGATATTATCCTTAACTGTCATCAAGATTTTTGGTGTTATCCCCGTCCCCAGCCTGGGTAAAACCGAAGCGTTGATTATGTTGTTGATCATTGCTGCGCTCGCCTTGGTTGGCCTGGCCATTAATCGCCGGGCTTTGTTGGTTTCTTCATTGGGTTATGCCGGGTTTTCCGTCGCGATGCTGATTAAACAAACGGGCATGGATTTTGGCACGGTTTTAGCCGCCACATTGCTTTTGCTTGGCGGCGGCGTTGTATTTTTAGGCGCAGGTTGGCACGCAGCCAGACGCGGGCTTTTGAAGGTTTTACCAAAGGGCGGCGTGTTTGACAAAATATTTCCGCCTGTCCCATAATGCTTGAAGACTTGAACTTGCCCATAAGCTTCTTATCTCAAAACAAACAAAGGATATATAATGTCTGAATTCTCGCCCCGTGAAATTGTCTCCGAACTGGACCGTCATATTGTTGCCCAATCTGACGCCAAGCGGGCGGTTGCTATTGCCTTGCGCGGGCGCTGGCGGCGTATGCAGGTTAAGGGGAAATTGCGCGACGAAATTACGCCAAAAAACATCCTGATGATCGGTCCGACCGGTGTTGGTAAAACGGAAATCTCCCGGCGGTTGGCAAAACTGGCCGGCGCGCCGTTCTTAAAAGTTGAGGCGACGAAATTTACCGAAGTTGGCTATGTCGGGCGCGACGTGGAACAAATCATCCGCGACCTTGTGGAAATCGCCATCAACCTCACCCGTGACGCAAGGCGCAAAGACGTGGCCGCGGCGGCGGAGAAGGCAGCGGAGGACAGGATTTTAGATGCCCTGGTCGGTGAGAATGCAGGCGAGGCGACCCGTAATAAATTTAGAAAAAAACTGACCTTGGGTGAGCTTGACGACACGGAGGTAGACCTTGATCTGGCCGATACCAGCTCGCCTTTCCAGGGCTTTGATATTCCCGGACAGCCCGGCGCTTCTATGGGCATGATTGAACTGGGGTCAATATTTGGCAAAGGGGCGGGCAAGACCAAAACCGTCAAAATGAAAGTTAAAGATGCTTATGGCCCTTTGTTAGCTGATGAAGCCGATAAAATGCTCGACGAAGAAACCTTGATTAAAACGGCTATCAACACGGTGGAAAATGACGGCATTGTTTTTCTCGATGAAATTGATAAAATCACCGCACGGTCGGACGCTCGCGGCGGCGGGGCGCAAGTTTCGCGCGAAGGCGTGCAGCGCGACCTACTGCCCCTGATTGAAGGCACAACCGTTAGCACCAAACATGGTTCGGTAAAAACCGATCATATTTTGTTCATCGCATCGGGCGCCTTTCATGTGGCCAAGCCGTCCGACATGCTGCCAGAGTTGCAAGGGCGGCTGCCCATTCGTGTCGAGCTACGCGCCCTGACCCGCGAAGATTTTGAGCGTATTTTGACCGAGCCGGAAAACTCCCTGATTAAGCAATATACGGCCCTGATGGCGACGGAAAATGTCACTTTGGATTTCACCAAAAACGGCATTGCCGAACTGGCGACAATCGCCGCCGATGTCAATTCAAGGATTGAAAATATAGGGGCGCGCCGCCTGTATACGGTTATGGAGCGATTGCTGGATGATATCAGTTTCTCCGCTTCTGACCGGAGCGGGGAGCTCTTAAAAATCGATAAAGCCTATGTGCAAAAAAGCATTGGCGCGCTGGCCGCAGACACAGATTTATCGAAATTTATTCTCTAGAGCGCTCTAATTTATCCAGTTTTTTGTCGCACTTTTTTGGGCAAACCAAAGCAGGGCCAGAGCGACGACGACAATGGAAATCGGCATGACCAGGGCCGCGCTGCCCAGGGATTTGCCGATATCGGTGAGGATGAAGAAATATACTTGCTGGGCGATAACGCCAATTAAGGAGGCGGCGAACAAAGCAAGCGCCAGTTTCTTTCGCAAAAGCAAAGCGCCGCAGCCCAAAGCTCCGGCAAATACAGCAAGCGCAAATACCCCGGTAACCCATGCAGGCTGCACGGCAAGTATGGCTTGTTCAGCTTCTGGTAGCTTGGCAATGTCGGCGTCGCTCCGTGTCACGAGTGTGATATAGGCCCAAACGCCGAGTAGGTTCCAAACCAGCGCCAAACCGCTGACAATCCAAAACCAGACAGGTGGTTTGCTTGTGTGTGTTTCGCTCATAATTTTCCCCTTTGGGGTTATTATAAGCTTTATAAGTCCAAAAGCAACCGCTGCGGGTCCTCAAGGCATTCCTTAACGCGCACCAAGAAGGTCACGGCCTCCTTGCCGTCTACGATCCTGTGGTCATAGGATAGCGCCAGATACATCATCGGACGGATGACAATCTGATCGTCAATGACCACCGCCCGCTTTTCGATTTTATGCATGCCGAGAATGCCTGATTGCGGCGGATTTAAAATCGGTGATGACATCAGCGAGCCGTAAACGCCGCCGTTAGAAATGGTAAATGTACCGCCGCTCAT
>QIKS01000089.1 GCA_003233025.1 Hellea balneolensis
CAATTGGCATTGGCGCGTCGCAAAATTGTGATGGGCAAATTTTGGTGACACCGGACATGCTTGGCTTGTTTGAGCGCACTCCGAAATTTGTTAAGAAATACGCTGCTCTTCATGATGTGATCGAACAGGCGGCCAGAGCTTATGCGCTGGAAGTTACCGAACGGCAGTTTCCGAGCGCGGCCTATACTTATAAATTCTCCAAACCCCGCTCACCCAAATAATTCGCTTAACTGCGTTTTAACACCCTGCGTCTTTAACACCCTGCGTCTTATTTTTACTGCTATAACGGCATTGTGGCGACAACATTTGGCGCCCCTCTAAATTTAATGGATTAATTATGCGTATTCTTATTGGTATTTTGGTGGTTTTCTCAAGCTTCTTTCTCGCACCTATCGCAGAAGGGCAAAGCAAAAAAGAGCTGGCGTTTCAAATTGCCCAACTGGCTGAACGGCTGAACGCTCTTGAAAACCGTATGCTAACCGGCGATCCGGCGGCGGAGCGCTTGACCCAGCGCATGGACGCATTGGAAGCTTCCCAGCGGTCACTGACCGGCGAGATTGAGCGGCTGCGTTTTGAGCGGGACGGCTTGCAAGAGGAAGTGCGGGCCTTGGCCACGGAACTGGCTGCGGCGGGAGATTTGAACGAAGATATCCGCAGGCATTTACAAGCCGTAAATATTGTCGCGGCCCAGGCGCCGGTTGACGGCGGCCATGTTTACGGGGGAGGACGCATTGGCGGCGGCGTTTATGAGGATGGTTCGTCCATCCCCGGCCCGCCGTCTATTATCGGTGCGCCAGCGGCGGGTTCTGTAGGCATTGATGCCAGCCAATTGGCCAGTCTCGGCCAAGACAAAATGTCTGAAGGAGATTTTACGGCTGCGCAAACCGCGTTCAAACAATATCTTGAATTGAACCCGGACGCCGATGACCGGGGTGATATTTATTTTTGGCTTGGTGAAACCCATTATGTTAAAGAAGGTTATGCCGACGCCGCCGATGCCTATATTGCCTCCATGCGTGCTGCGCCCGATGGGCTTTATGCGCCCGACGCGATGATCCGTCTGGCCGCTGCCGCCCGCGCCCTTGGCCAAACCGATATGGCCTGTCAGACATTAAACAGCTTCCCCAATCAATACCCCAAAGCCAATGCGGCTGTGCGGGCAAAAGCCCGGCTCGAAATTCAACGCAGCGGATGTTAATCGAGGAAATCGACAAAGCTCTTAGCGACCAACTTAACGCGCCGACAAACAAGCCGCTTGCCATTGCCTTTTCTGGCGGCGGGGACAGTACGGCCTTGTTATATGGGGCGATAAATTGGGCGCGGCTGCGCGGGTTGCCACCGCCCCAAGCTTTCATTGTCAATCACGGCTTGCGACAAGGCTCCGGCGACGAAGCCAAACTGGCGGCAAAACGCGCCCAAGCTATGGGCGTTGCAGCGAAGGTTTTGCATTGGCGCGGGCCAAAACCGAAAACTGCCATTCAGGAAAAAGCGCGCCTGGCCCGCTATACTTTGTTAGGGGAGGCTTGCCGGGCCCATGATTGCGCGCTGTTGCTGCTGGGCCATAACCGGGACGATCAGGCGGAAACCGTGTTGATGCGGGCTGAGAAATCTTCAGGCTGGCGCGGGTTTGCAGCCATGGCAGGGCGAACGCATGCGCCCTTATGGCCGGCGCTTTACGGGATTGCTGTGCTGCGTCCTTTGTTGGATTTCAGCCGGGCGGAAATTCGCGCCTTTAACCGTGATAATAATTTGTCTTTCATTGACGATCCTGCCAACACCAATTTGGCTTTTGGCCGGATTAAAGCGCGGACAAAGCTTGGCCCTTATCCTGAAATCACCGACGAACTTGTCAAAACGGCTCATGCGGCGCAAATTTTGCTTGGTGAAGAACGGTCGCGGATTGCGGCGTTCATAGAGACCCATATCCGCATCCATAATTGGGGAGGGCTAAGCACGCCGCGCAATAATTTAAGCGCTAAAACCCCTGATATTGCAGCCTTGCTGAAATATTTGATTTTAGCGGTGTCAGGAGAAGGCACCGCCCCTTCTGCTGCCAAGTTAAAGGCTCTCGCCAACCGCCTGTCGGCTTCGTCCTTTAAGGCCGCCACTTTGGGGGGCGCGCATATTGTGCGCAAAAATGAAACCTTGTTTTTTGTCCGCGACCCTGGGGCCGTGCTTGGGCGGCACAGCACCCCTGCCCAAAAACCCCAAAACTTGCAGTCCGGACGAACGCAGATTTGGGACGGCCGGTTTTTGTTGGCTGGCGAAATGTCTGGTGGCAAGGTCGTGGCGCTTGGCAATTATCAGAAAAAATTAAACGCCGCCGACAAAGCGGCTTTGCGAGAAATTCCCCCTTTTGCCCGGGCCAGCCTGCCGGTTATTATCCGGGCTGGAAAATTATCAGGCTATGGATTGTCTATGTCGCCCAATGAAGATATACTGCGATATCTGGCAGATCAGCGCTTATGCGCACTTCTGCGACAAGATGACAGCAGATTTAAGCTGATAGGGGCTTAACTTTGGCGAAAGTCTGCCTATATAGAATAGATAAATAGAAGATTTTTTGATGCAAGAAAGATAACCCCATGCAAATGCGTAATCTGGCCTTGTGGGCCATCGTCATAACCCTGTTTTTGGTGCTGATTTCCGTTTCCCAAAACTCGTTAAAACCGCCGCAAGATGATGCGACGATTTATTCGCAACATATCGATGCCGTCAAAGCGGGCAAAATCGAAAGCGTGATTATTGACACCAATGGCGGCGTCATTACCGGCAAAACCACCGACGACAAACCTTATAAAGTCAATGGGCCGATTACCGAGGGTTTGTTGGAACTGTACGGCGAACATGGGGTTTCTCACGAATTTAAAGCCAATAAGCAAAACAATTTATTGCTCAGCCTGCTTGGCAGTGTTTTGCCCTTCGTCCTGTTTATCGCCATTGCCATCTGGTTTATGCGCTCCATGCAGGGCGGCGGCAAAGGCGGTGCGATGAATTTTGGCAAGTCGCGGGCAAAAATGCTGACCGAGGCCGAGGGCAAGGTGACATTTGATGATGTGGCCGGCGTTGAAAGCGCCAAAGAAGACTTACAAGAAATTATCGAGTTCCTGGCTGACCCGACCAAGTTTCAAAGGCTTGGCGCCACCATTCCCAAAGGCGCGCTTTTGATAGGCCCGCCGGGCACCGGTAAAACATTACTGGCCAAAGCGGTCGC
>QIKS01000100.1 GCA_003233025.1 Hellea balneolensis
AAAAATTTGCTACCCCTGCACATACGCTCTACAAGCCGATAAAAGTAGCTCAATCCGGTCACAGCAGTGATTATGGCGGCGGCGTGTTTTCCCTGCTTGCTAACAGTGTCACCCTGACCAGCCTGACCAATGCCACCCTGTCCACGGGCGGCACGAAGCAAAAGCCGTGGCGGTTGTTTCTTAAGGGCAGGTTTGACGGGGTAAATGACAACCGGACGGGGGCAGACCGGGATGCGAGCATCTTTACCGTCGATATTGGTGCCATAAGGCGCGTCGGCCCTAAAACCATTATCGGCGGGCAGCTTACCCTTAAGGACGGCAATGTTAGGTCAAGGGCTTTAACCGCGGAGCTTGACAGTACATTTTACGGTATCAGCCTGTTTGCCCGCCATCATCTCAGTAAAAAAACCACGCTATCGGGTAAATTAGGTTTTAGTAATGGCGATAGTGATCTGGTACTGGACGGCGAAACGGCTACATTTAGCACCGATGTCCTGACCGGTAGTGCCCGTCTGCAAACCCGGATTGATCGTGGCCAATTAAGCTGGAGGCCCGATGTCCGCTTCACGGTCACCGAGCTAAAAAACAGCGGTTTTATTACGTCAAATGGTGATATCGCCCTTGAAAAGAAGCTTACCCATACTGATTTTTCTGTTGGGGGCACTCTTTCCCATAGCGGCATAAGAAAAAATGTAATCGGTCAAGCCCGACCGGGTATGCGCACCAATATCGGTTTCCGCGTAGTTCATGCGGGCCGCTCTGGTGGTCTGCTGGCCTTAACCAATGGCACAAATGTCGATGAAATCGGCTTTGGCGCACGGGTTAATGGCGGCTTCAATATCCCGCTGGAGGACGGTATGCAGCTACGCTTTAGCGGCAATTATGCATTCTTTGACGACGTGCAAACCTATTCTTTGAGAGGTCGGATCAGCAAAAGGTTTTAAAGCGGGCTCGGTCTGACATATAATGGTTTCCAAAAACCGTTTTGAGCTGACCCATCTATGATAGAGGGCGCCAGAACGGGCGACAAAATCAAGCATTTTGAGATGGCGGTTGACAACACTTGATATAAAGCGCGAGAATTTGGGTATGTTTTTTTCATCTTCAGGAGACCCAAGTGGCAACATTGGGGTAACCATCACCCTGGCCGCGACTTGCTCAGGATGTTTCCCCTCCCTATAGACAAGTTTGAAGGCCCGTGTTAATTGTCCTAGACTCGCGTTGCGAGGCCCTGAAAATGATTATACTTCTTTGTGGTTCCACAACACATTTTAACAACAAATAACACGAGCATCGGCAATGAAATTAACAGGGCCTGACCCTAAGCTCAGTATCAAATTTCACCAAAAGCTTAGGGCGATGAGCTTTCATGCGCTGGTTATGGCATCGCTGACACATGAAAGAACGCTCTTCTCCAATGCCTGGTAAAACGAACAAACAACGTCAAGGCGGGCGTAAAGTTCTTGTCACTGGCTCTGCCGGGTTTATCGGTTTTCACCTCTCGGCAGCTCTCTTAAAAGCAGGGTTTGAAGTTGTTGGTTATGACGGCATGACCGATTATTATGATGTGCGCTTAAAAGAACGTCGCCATCAAATGCTCCTACAAAACCAAAATTTTTCGTGCCAAATTGGTATGTTGGAAAACTTCGACACATTGAAAACTTTGTGTGACGTCCAAAGGCCAGATATCATCGTCCATCTGGCCGCACAAGCCGGTGTCCGCTACAGTTTAGAAAACCCGCGTGCCTATATTGACGCCAATATTGTCGGTACATTCAATGTCATGGAATGTGCGAGGGATTTGGCGGTTGAACATCTTCTGATGGCCTCCACGTCATCAGTTTACGGTGCCAATGAAGACATGCCCTTTGTCGAGACGGATAAAGCGGACACACAATTGACTATATATGCGGCAACAAAGAAAGCGGCGGAAGTCATGGGGCATTCCTATGCCCATTTATGGAACCTGCCAACAACCATGTTTCGTTTCTTTACGGTCTATGGGGCCTGGGGGCGGCCTGATATGGCGCTGTTTAAATTTACAAAAGCTATTCTCGAAAACCGGCCGATTGATATTTATAATCACGGCGAAATGTATCGGGATTTCACATATGTCGAAGATTTGGTCAAAGCCATTCATTTGCTCATAGACGCCAAACCTGAACGCCCCGATAGGCTGGCCGATATTCCTGACGGCGACAATCTATCCCCTGTCGCCCCCTTTCGTATTGTTAATATTGGCAATTCTGACAAGGTTAAATTGCTTGATTATATCGAGGCTATAGAACAAGCCCTTGGTAAAAAAGCCGTCCGAAATTATATAGATATGCAAAAAGGTGATGTGCCCGCAACATGGGCCAATACCGCTCTCTTAAAAACCCTAACCGGGTACCAGCCACAAACAGATATACGCGACGGTGTTCAGAAATTCGTGGACTGGTATTTGGAATATTATGGCAAATAAACCCCTTCATATCCCCCAAGCAAAGCCTTTAAAGAAACCCTTTGGTCTCTATCGGGGAATATTGTTTATGCGCTGACGTCAGACGTCCTGCCCATATGGAGACGCAGGTAAAATCCGCCCCCACAACACACTATGATAACGGGGTTACAAGCGTTTTTAAAAGTTTATTGCTTGTCTTTTGCGGCGATACATCCGTCCGCATTCAACTGACCGTTGCGCGCACCGCACAACAAATACTTCATCAATTTCGGTTGTTTAACGTGGTCGGAATGGGCCTGCTTTGGGTCAACCAGGTTTTTTAAAACCGGAAACAAGGGGTCGGCAAATTCAATACGCATATCAACAATATCAAATCCGATATCGTCTATCATTTTAGCGCGAACGCCCGGCGCATTCAGGGTTTTATACGAACGCTTTGCTGCCTTGTTTCGAAGGTCATAGGCTTGCCCATATAAGGTTTCGTAAAACGGAACCAACTCGTAGCTTAGAAAATCATTAAGCTCGGTTAGGGCAATTATCCGTGGCCGAGTTTTTGGTTTCGACACAAAGGGTTTGTAACTTTGTCCCA
>QIKS01000163.1 GCA_003233025.1 Hellea balneolensis
TAGCAGGGTGGCCAAATTTCGCTTATCCATAGCCAGGATAAAATCAAAATCCGTGAAATCCGCCTTGGTGATACGGCGGGATTCTTGCCCTAAAAAATCATAGCCGCGCATTTCCCCCGCCAACCGGCTGCGCCCATCAGGTGCTTCGCCCCGGTGTGCGCCTGCTATGCCAGCACTGTCAATATGGACGTCCAGCCCCGCTGCCTCGGCCCGTTTTCGCAGCACGGCCTCCGCCGTTGGCGAGCGGCAAATATTAGCCAGGCAGACAAATAAAACGGCGGGCGGGCGGGCCATTAACGCGGCGCTCTTTTGGCCAATATACGCTGCAAGGTGCGACGGTGCATGCCGAGACGGCGGGCGGTTTCGGAAACATTTTTATCGCACAACTCATAGACCCGCTGGATATGTTCCCAACGCACCCGGTCGGCCGACATAGGGTTTTCTGGAGGTTCGGGGTTTTGGTCTTTGGGTGCCATCAGGGCTTTGACCACATCATCGGCGTCCGCAGGCTTGGCCAAATAATCCAAAGCCCCGCCCTTGACCGCCGCCACTGCTGTGGCCAAATTGCCGTAACCGGTCAGCATTACCGTGCGGCAATCCGGGCGATGTTCGTGTAATAATGTGACAATGTCCAAACCGCTGCCGTCTTCAAGGCGCAAGTCTAAAACCGCAAAGGCTGGCGGGTCGGCGCGCACCAATTTTTCGGCCTGCTTGACCCCTTCGGCCAGTTCAACGTCAAACCCGCGCGCGCTCAACGCCCGGCCAAGCCGAATTCTGAACGGTTCGTCATCGTCCAAAACCAGGAGGCGGTTATCTTGCGGGATGTCATATGTCTGCATTTCCCGCCCAACATGCTCTATTTTTTCCCATATGGCCAGCATAAATACACCCGCGCCCCGCCGACCTTGCGATTTGAAAACACCACATCACCCCCAAGACGCATAATCAATGTCTTGGCGATAAACAGGCCCAAACCCAAACCACCGGCGGCCAGACCTGCGGTTTTCTTTTGTTCTTTTGGACGCACGGAAATATAAGGTTCGCCCAATTTGGAGAGAACCGACAGATCAAATCCCGGCCCGTCGTCCAAAACTTCAATGGAGATTTCACGCCCCGTCCAACGGCCAATCACGTCAACCTGGCTCTGGGCAAAATCAACAGCGTTTTCAACAATATTGGTCAAGCCGTAAACCAGCTCGGCCTGTCTGTGTAAAATAGGGATATGCGGCTGATTCTTGTGTGGCTCAAGGCGGGTGATTATAACAACCCCGTGCCCGTCAAAGGGCGCCGTGATTTCATGCAGCAATGCGGAGAGATCCAAACGGTCATGCAAAGCATCGCCTTTATCGCCGCGCGCACTCAGGCTTTTCAAGATTTTCCGACAGCGCTCAGCTTGGGACAGCAGTAAATCAGCATCGTCTTTTAGCTCGAGCCTAGCGTTCGAATTTTTCGCCGCAGCATTAGAGATTTCCTTGGCAACGACGGATATGGTCGCCAAAGGTGTGCCCAATTCATGGGCAGCAGCAGCGGCCAACCCGCCGAGGGCTGAAAGTTTTTTCTCGTGGGCGAGAATGGATTGGGAGACGGCCAATGCATCGGTCATACGCCGGGTTTGCGCGGTGGCCCGCCATGTGTAACCCGAGGTAAACACCATACCAACCATGAGCGCAATCCACATGCCGTATTGATAGGTTTGCGGCAGGATGAATATCTCGCCCTCATACCAAGGTAATGGCAAATGATAGATCAGCAAGATAAAGGACAGGGCCGCAACAATAACAATCATAAACCCAAAGACGGTTTTATCCAACCGCCACCACGACCGGCGCCAATAACAAAAGAGCAAAGGGGTTTTCCGTGCCGCCAGTTAAGTATAAAAGCCCGGAAAGTTGCAAAACATCAAAGAACAAATGCGCCGCAACTTCAAAGCTGGAAACCCGGCGGTCAAGGGGCAAGCGAGTGATTATGACAAGGTTAAGCGCCGCGCTTGCGCCGATAAAAGCCATGCACAACAAAGTGGGAAGGCTAAATTGCAAACCAAAGCCAATAATCGCCAAAGCCACAGATTGCCCGACCACCGCCATCCAGCGCAAAGAGACAAGGGTGGAACGCCGCAAGCGGCGAGCTTGGTAAATATTGTCCGCTAAGGGCGGGGAAGTTGCGTCAAAAGACCCCATTGTTATTCTCCAGTGCTTGGCTCATAATTCAGGCTAATCAAGGAAAATATAATGTCACGAAGAAATTTTGTAAAATCACTAAGCTCGGGCATGGGTTTGGGCTTGGCGATGGCCGCACTTATGTTAGCGGCGTGCAGTGATAACCGCCCCGCCGAAAGCGGCGGCTTGACCGCCGTTTCGGGTAAAGCGGCCATTGGCGGAGCGTTTTCATTGGTCGATCATAATGGCCGTGCTGTCACGCAAGCGGATTACCTCGGCAAGCCGCAGCTTATTTATTTCGGCTGGGCATATTGTCCGGATGTTTGTCCGACCGCCTTGCAACAAATGGGCGCGGCTTTGGAGCGCGCTGGCAAAGCGGCAACCCATTATCAGCCGATTTTTATCACCCTTGACGCCGAGCGTGATACGCCGGAGAAATTGGCGCTTTATGTGACGGCCAACGGCTTTCCCAAAGGGTTAATCGGCTTGAGCGGCACGCCCGAGCAAGTCGAACATGCGAAAACGGTGTTCTCGGTTTACGGCCAAAAAGTGGAAGATCCGTCAAGCGCGGCGCGCTATAGCTATGACCATTCCTCGATCATTTATCTCATGGACGCCCAGGGTGAATTTGTCGATGCCTTTACCCATTCCGATACGCCCGGCGAGATTGCCAAGCGCTTAATCGCCTAAAAAAAAACCGGGCGCTAACCCCTGCCCTTACTCCGTACGGATTGACAGACCCAGCGCGGCGACATCCAGATCGCCTGCATTGGCCAAGCCTGCAATAGCAAAAGGAGTGTCGGGATCGGCTTCAATAATGAAGGTGCCACCGTCATCCATAAGCTTGGTCAGGGCCGTTGCCAAATCCGTAGCCAGTCTTTGCTGCTCTGCGTCCTGGGCCATCAAAGACAGGAAGCCAAGCCCCAATTTGGCTTGGGCTTTCAAAGCTTCGGGTTCTGAACCTTGTTGTTTGGCAGCAAATTTAAAGGCGCGATCAACAATAGATTGGTCCTTAAAAGCTAAGCGCAGACTGCCAAGTTTGATATCCTCCAATGAGCTTAATGCGGCCAGAGGGTTATTGGTTTGAGGCGAATCTGACATTTTTTTCGTAAATGCGTCATACCCAACTATATCATAATCATAAGAAAGCTTAAACCCGTCCTTAAGAGCCAAATAACTGTTGGTGATTTTCATACTGTCCGCCGCTGCGTCCAACACACTTGTTTGTTTCATGGTGAAAACCAGCTCCTCATACCCCAGCGTAGCCATGGCCTCGATCATTTCGGTAATGTCCTTATTATCGCTCTGCGCAGGCGGGGTCAGGGTTAAAGGCGACATGTCCTGAACCATGACGATAGTGCCGTTTTTGGTTGATGCGCTTGCGCTCATAGCGTCCATATTTATGATGAACCCGCTTATATCGGCGTGCAAATCCGTAATACTGGCGTTCTTATAATCTGGGTCATAGGGGTTTAAAGCCTCGGTCAAGGCTTGCAAGACGTCCCCGCTGGCCGCGTCTTTGTCGTCTTGCATACTCAGTTCAATTAAGGTTTTGTATTTTTCAAGATTAATGCCATTTGCATCAATAGAGCCGATGCTAAATTTCACCGTATCTTTATCCTTTATTGTCAGGTTAAGCCCTTTTAGAGCCAAGACACCCGTATCATCATCGGCAGTACCAAATTTCAAGCTTTCCAATTGCATATTGCTGTTGTCATCTTGGAAACTAAGCCCAGATAAAACGGCGCCGCCAAAGCCAAAGTCGCCGGAGACATTGTCAAATGCATCTTCTTGCGCGCATAGTGCCCGGGCCAGCTCATTGGCCAGGTCCGCAGACGGCTTTATCAATTCAAAAGCTTTAATTGTGCCGGCGCCCTCCTTATCAGTCATATTGATATCCGTGAACACTATGCTGTCAAAGCGGGCTTGCCCGCCGTCCATATGGGCACCCAACATCTCCACCGTACCAACACGAATAATATCATCTTTAGCCGGATTAATCGTCACATCGTTAAAGACATAATTCCCGGCTTCGCCCGTCCGCGCCGCCCAGGACAAAACGCCTGCGCCCGTCTCGTTTAAACACATTGTTGTTAACGCTTGCAAAGCTTCGGCTTGATCAACGCTGCGCGGTGCGATTTTTTCGATGCTAAAGTTTTGTGCTGCGTTGTCTTTGTCTTTATTGCCACAGCCCGCCAGAATAAGGCTTGTGCAAAGGGCCGTCGTTAGCGCAAGTTTTGAAAAATGAGAAGAACGAATATCCATGGTTAGTTTCCTGTCTTGATTAGAATTGCGCCCACACAACAAGATAATCATGGTCAATGCAAGTCAAAAAACATGCGCTTTTTTTTATTTTGTCTGAATAGAAATGCCCAGCTTGGTAAGGTCTGGTTGGCCTGCCTGCGTAACATCGGCAAAGCCAAAGGGGTGGGGCGGATTGGCTATCATTTCCAACGTGCCGCCTTTATTGATCAGTTTGGTGAGGGCTGCACCCAGTTCTTTTGCCAATCTTTTTTGGGTTTCGTCCTGGGCCATGATCTCCAGGAGGCCAAGCCCCAATATAGTTTGTGCCTTCATGG
>QIKS01000090.1 GCA_003233025.1 Hellea balneolensis
GCTCCGTTAGCCCCATTTTACCTCAGCGCACAAGATTATCTCGCTCTGAGAGATAGTAAAACTCAAGCGCAGACCGTTTTGCATTATGACGTGCGAAGGGGTCCGGCTTCTGGCTTCAACCTTACGTCTGTTCTTGATAAAGTGCAAAAAGTGCAAATCATTCTCGGAGAAGATTTTGCAGCGGTAAAGATCGATAAAAATTTGAAAATTTACGATTTCAGATTTAATCGCTTACTTACGGTAAAACCGGAAAATAGCTCAAATGACCCGCAATCCAACACGCTAGTTTTTGATAATATATCGTTATACGCCAAGGCATACCGTAATATGAACACCGTTAAACGGGTGACGCGCAAGGGCCGTTTAAAAGCCTTGCCTATGGGCGAAGGTAAATTCCTGGATGCGTTTTGGATCGAAAGCAGTATGAGCTGGGCCGCAAGCGCACCGGATACGGCGCTTGAAATAAACGCTGAGAAACGGTCACTAATAAGCAAACGAAAAAAACAATTAGTTTTCAAAGCCAAATTTTCTGACGAAATATACGGCTCAAAGGATTTTCGCGATACGTTTTTGGCTTTTGCCCACCATGAATGGCCTCTACATCCGCAAATCTTACAAACCTTGTACGATTATAACGCGCCGCCAAAACAAATGGAAATCATTAGCTACAGCCCAACGGCATTAAAGGGGCAAAAGCAAATATGGGTACTTACGAAACAAACACAGGGGGCGGCGATTTTTCCTTTATCTCAAAAGGCTTTGGGCACCGCCCAGCGCCAAGACGTCTCTCCCCTGGCCCAAACCATCAAAGAAGCTGCCCACAACCGCGCCTTTGGCGGCATACAAAGCCCGGCGGCGATTGAGGGTGATTTTGAGGACGCATACAAAAAAGAAGACAGGATGGCGCTTTGGTTGACGGGGCAAAAATATAATAGCTACACGGGCAAATGCGCTAAAAAGGATACATGGCTGTGCGCAAGTTTGAGAGATATAGCCAGAAGCAATGAAGAAGCATCACCTGAAGATAAAAATCTAACAGATTATATTGCGGCGGTTAACTTGGCCAAAAGCCAGGACACTCGCCTTCAGGCTCTCGAGCTTTTAAAACCATATATTGATAAACCGGACACACCATCCATCATTTTGCGCACTGCGGCCATGGCGCGCGCCAGGATGAAACCCAAGCAAGCCAAAGCGGCGGGCTTGGCCGAAATTGATGCGGAGGCTTTGCTCAAAGCCGCGTTGGCAAAAGACCCTTATGATCCGAAAACCTATATCGGTTTGGCACAAGTCCTGGCAGCAAAAGGTGCATATGAGCAATCCTGGGATATTTATGATGCCTTGCGCGCAGGCATTCCGACGGCACAAGGGGTGGAGTTAAAAATAAACCGTGTGGAGAAAAATTTAAGAAAATCCACGCCTGGGTATTTTCTAGACCAGTAGTTTGTTTGCAAACCCAAGTCATAGGGGATAATTTCCTGTTTCATTAACTTGATTTTAACCATAGTTAACGCAATTCTAGGGCAAATTAGTGCGAAAGTACGCACATTGATTCGAATAGGGATTGGTACAAGCTTTTTGATAAAGCTTTGGTTCAGGAAACAGGTTAAATGGCAACACGTTCAAAAAAGTTGATGCAAGACCAACCTAGCGCCAGCAAACGAGCTTCATCTGCAAAACCAACTGGCAAAGCCAACCGAGATACATTGGAAAAACTGCGCGCCCATGTTGATGATATCGAGAAGCGCTTAAAGCGGGCCAACAATTTAACGCGCACATCGGTCAGGGCGCTGAAGTCTTCTTATAAGGCCTTGGACGGCGACAACCATGCCTCAGCACTTACCGGACATATTGAGGCCTTGTCAGACCGCTTAACGGGCATGATCGAAAAAACCAGGCTGGATGTTGCCCATGATTTAAAAATTGTGTTGAACGACCCTCGCCTGGAAACGTTATCAGGCGCGTTGACCAGGGCCAACCAACGCTTGACCGCCGCCGAACAAAATCAAGCTGAAGCCATTAACGCCATCAATTTGCATATTGCCCGCCTGGCGACAGCGGTTGATGACCGATTGCGCACAGAAGAACAGAGGCGCCAAAAAGCCGATGAAATCCTCGGTCAGCGTGTGGAGAGGGTCGAGCAAGATAGTGCAGAAGCGATTAAAACAATTGGTGATAAGGTCGTTGCAGTTTCCGAAGATTTCACATCTCGCCTACAGAGCCACAAAGGTGAAGTGGCCGAAGAAGCATTGGGTCGCCAACAGGACTACGAAGAACACAAACATATCATGGCCCAACGGATCGAAGCCATTGAAGACGAGCACCGTAGCCAGATACCAACAATAGAGCGCGGTATCGCCACGCTAAATTCGCGTATAGAAACGCTGGAACAAGACGGTAGATTTGAGACCGAAACTTCAACCCTTGCACCCGCTCCGGCCTATCAGGTGCCGCCCGTTATGAGAGCGGACGATGCATCTGAAAACATGACGCCAGAGGTGCTGGGTACACAAGTCCAAGCGTCCGATCAGTCTGAGGACGCCTTTGCTGCCCTTGAGTTGGTAGATATGCTAGAGGTGCCCCCACCACAGAATATCACAACCCCCGAAGCATATGAACCACAATACCCGCCACCCGTTTTCGTGCCAGAAGATGACCGCGCAGACAGTGCATCTGATGGTCAAGCGATTGCGCCTGTGCAAGATACACAAGATACCCCAAATGTGCTGGACGGTGCTGGCGATGTGGGTGCGGAGACAACACCGTTCTCCCCGCGTGACTATGCCCCGCACGGGTCTGAATATGTTGCGCAAAACCCGTCTACGCCAGTACCTTATATCGTGTCAGACACCAGTATTCAAGAATATGACCCATTGGTTAGCATGGCCAGCATGGCTAGCCAAGAAGCTCTGTCTCTTGCTCTGCCTCAGGCACAAGAAGCGGCAATGCCCGCCCCGCCTATACCCTCTTTTGCGCCAAATCCAATGCCGCCAAACCCAATGGCTATGCCTGGGCTACC
>QIKS01000048.1 GCA_003233025.1 Hellea balneolensis
GTTTTCAAGCCAGGCACAAATGCCCGATCTGATAAAATCTTTTTTGCTGTGGCCTGATAATATCCCGCCTCTCCTGGCCGTTGGCTGGACATTGATCCACGAAATGGGGTTTTATATCATCTTTGCACTTTCCCTTTTATTGCCGCGAAAATATTTACCGTTCTTTCTGCTCCTGTGGGCGGTGATTATCGGCGCTATGTTTTTTGCAGGCACTGCCTCCCAAAACCCCGTGCTTGACGTTTTGCTCAGCCCGCTCAGTTTCGAGTTTTTAGCCGGTGCTGGCGCGGCCTTGATTTATCTGCGCAGCCAAGCCCGCTTTGCCAAATTTGCCCTTTGTGGCGGCTTGCTGTTATGGGTGGCCGTTTTTCTTGTGCTGGGCGGGGGCGCGCACGGCATGTTGGAAAACCACGGCCAACGCGCTTTGTATTTCACCCTGCCCGCGACCTTGTGTGTTTACGGCTTGGCAGGTTTGAAAACCCAACTGCCCAAATGGTCACAGATTTTAGGTGATTATTCTTACGCCTTATACCTCACCCATATCCTCACCCTTAGCCTGCTCGGCCGCCTGTGGCACAGTTTCGCCAGCCCCGGCAGCGGTGATAATTGGGCCGCATTTGTGGTGATGTTGGTGGTCAGTATCGGCGTGGCCGGCCTTGTCTACCACCTATTTGAAAAGCCGGTTCTGGCCATGACAAAAAAACTAAATGCCCGTTTGTTCCCGCCATCTTAGCACCGGCTTTCGCGCGGCTCTTGTTTCGTCGAGGCGGCGCAAGGGGGCGTAAATGGGGGCGGCTTTAAACCGCTCGCTCTCGCCGGCCTTGGCGCGCTGGGCCAAAAACTTCATCACGTCGATAAACCGGTCAAGCTCCGCCTTGCTTTCACTTTCGGTTGGCTCAATCAACAAAGCCCCTGAGACAACCAAAGGGAAATACATGGTCATCGGATGATAACCTTCATCGATCATCGCCTTGGCAAAGTCGAGAGTGTCAATGCCTGTACCCTTCAAGAAACTGTCATCAAACAAAGCTTCATGCATACAAATGCCGCCATAAGCCGGGGACATATCCTCGCTCAACGCCGCCTGAATATAATTGGCATTGAGCACAGCGTCTTGCGTGGCTTGGCGAAGACCGTCCGAGCCGTGGCTCAACATATAACTCAGCGCACGGACAAACATACCCATCTGGCCATGAAATGCACACATGCGACCAAAACTATCGCCTTGCGCGTTTTCAACCAGGCTGTACTTACCGCCGTCTTTTTGCACATAAGGCACAGGCGCATAGGGGGCCAATGCTGCTGACAACACGGTCGGCCCGGAGCCAGGCCCACCGCCGCCGTGGGGGGTGGAGAAGGTCTTGTGTAAGTTCAGATGCATGGCATCAATACCGAGATCACCCGGACGCACCCGCCCAACTAGAGCGTTAAAATTGGCCCCGTCGCAATAAAAATAGCCGCCGACGCCGTGGATAAGCGCGGCGATTTCGATAATATCATTTTCAAACAAGCCGCACGTATTGGGGTTGGTCAACATAATCCCGGCTACGTCGTCACCCAATTTTGCTTTTAGAGCGTCCAGATCAACCCGGCCTTCCTTGGTTGCAGGAATTTCGTCCACGCTAAAGCCGCATTGCACCGCCGTTGCCGGGTTTGTCCCGTGGGCGGACGCGGGCACTAAAACCCGGCGTTTATGGGTCATGCCGTCGGCGTCAAGACGGGCGCGAATGGCCATCATGCCGCACAGCTCTCCGTGCGCGCCGGCCTTGGGCGACAGAGCGACACAGGCCGTACCGGTTAATTGCAATATCCAATGGGACAGCTCATCCATCAGGGCCAATGCGCCCTGCACAGTTTCTTGTGGCTGCAAGGGATGGATATCGGCAAACCCCGGCAAGCGCGCCATTTTCTCGTTCAGCCTTGGATTGTGCTTCATCGTGCACGAACCAAGCGGATATACACCCAAATCAATGGCGTAGTTTTTCTGGCTGAGACGGACATAATGGCGCATGGTTTGTGGCTCTGAAAGGCCGGGCAGGCCAATTTCGGTTTCGCGCTCCAAACCGCCAAGGCGAGTTTTTATGCCTTTGGGTTCGGCCAAATCAACGCCAGTGCGGCGCGATGTACCAATTTCAAAAATCAGTAATTCGCGCTGGGCTAGACCCTTATTGCCCGAACGCGTTGGCTGTTCCAATGCGGGTAAATGTTCTGGCGCCGTCGAGCGGCCTTGCGTGTTCATGCTCATGACAAAGCCCCTTTTAGGGCGGAGACGAATGCATCCATATCCGCATCCGAATTGGTTTCCGTCGCGCAGACAATCAGCAGATTATCCTGCCCCTCCATCAGCCGCGACGCCGCCAGACCGCCCAGAACATTGTCTTGAGCGACCATGGTATGAGCAACTTCGCGAGCCGGTTTGGGCAGGCGCAAAGTAAATTCGTTAAAGAAATTTTCCGTTATCAATTCCACGCCGGCAAGGGCGCTCAATTTATCGGCCAATATGCAGGCTTTCTCATGGTTGATCAGCGCCAATTTGCGCAAGCCCGCCTCGCCCAGCAATGTCATATGAATGGAAAATGCCACCGTACACAGACCGGAATTTGTGCAAATATTCGACGTGGCTTTCTCGCGTCTTATATGTTGTTCGCGGGTCGAGAGGGTCAGCACATAACCGCGCTCGCCTTCTGCGTCCACCGTTTCGCCACAAAGCCGGCCCGGCATTTGCCGTACCAATTTTTGCGAACAGGCAAATAGGCCAACATAAGGCCCGCCGAAATTAAGCCCGACACCGATGGATTGGCCCTCACCGACAACAATATCTGCGCCCATTTCGCCGGGGCTTTTGATAGCACCAAAGGCAACAGGCTCCGTGAACACGGCGATGAGCAATGCCCCAACTTCGTGGGCGGCTTTTGCATATGGTTCAAGATCGATAATTTCGCCGAACACATTGGGAGACTGGACGATAATTGCCGCCACGTCTTTGTCCAAGCCTTGCAAAATATCACCGTCTTTGCCGGGC
>QIKS01000108.1 GCA_003233025.1 Hellea balneolensis
ATCTTGACGCAATTGGTTGATAATGCTGAGTTCAGTGAATATTTGAAACAAGGGATTTGTGTCTGCATTCATGTGTTGATAAGCCTTGAGTTAAGTGGCCAGCGTGGCGATTTATTTTTCGCAGTTCCGTAACCAAGCCGCGCCAGCATTTGAATGCGCGCCGGCGCGGTGACGCCTAATAATGCGTGAATATCCACCAGCAGCTTTTCCATTTCAGGATATTCTTGCAAACACTGGCTTAACGGTTGCACGGAAATACCAAGTTGCGTGGCTTTGAGATTAGCGCGCACATAAGCCCGCCCGGCGGCAATCTGCGCCTCGCGTGAATTGTCCGGCGTTGTGATCCAGATAAAACCCCGGGCGGTGTTCACGGCTTTTAGGTACATATTCAGCCCCTGTTTGAAGCCGGGTGAAGCTGTGTCTTTTAAGGCGTCTGGTGTCAATACTCCGCCTGCGTTGAGCACCTCTATCATCGGGCCTTCAAGAGAGATGCCGTCAGGGTTTTGGTTGATGGCATTTCGGCCAACCCGCATAAGATCAACACTTTCCGCATAGGTCTGCGGCGTTAAAAATTCTATTTTAGTAGCGTCTACGCAAATTGTGCGAATATTTTGTAGTATATCCTGGGCCAGCGAGCCGTGGCACAGTGGCCCTGCCGCTTTATTCAACGCTTCGATATCATCATCGCTAAGAGCACGTCCGCTAAACGGGCTGCGATCGGTACGGCGGCGGGTGATGCTGGAAAACAGGGTTTCGTCATTTTGGTTGCCCGGTAAGCTCGTCGGAATTAATTTAATCCGTGCCACGGGGCGTTCATCTAGTCTATCGGGATGGGCGCCATCCGGGAAAAGGTTAAATACGCCCCGATAGCCCCTTTCATTGGCAGCAATGTTCAGAGTTTCCAAAAAACAACCTAACCCGATTGTGATTTGCCGATCGAGAGGGTCGGTCACCGGCAGACGGCGCGCCGGGTCACAATACAACACGGCCTCGGTTTTGCTTACGAGCTTAACCTGCCAGGGTTGGCGATTATGAGGGTTGGGCGCAAGTACGGCGTAAGATAATGCAAAGCGTACTGGATCATCATATTGTCCAGCATTGCGCCACGGTGCGCGGGCCGGTTTTGCCGTTGGCGCCGCCCAAATATATGTAGCTGCGCCTGTGACCGCTAGGGACGCGCCCATAATTTTTAAAGCTTTGCGTCGTTTCATCATCTTGCTTTCTGTCACGATATTTCCATATAGTTTAATATTGAACTATATAGGCGGTAGTTTAACTTTAAACAAGTTATTTTTGCAACAAGCTTGGAAACCTGAAATTTGTATTCGCATTGCGCATATACTCACGCCAAACACCGTCCAAACAAAGTATAGAAAACCGCATAAAAGCGAAATGGGGCTTGGCACTGCCGAGCGCCCCTTGCTATAGAGGGTGGTAATTTATTGATGAGAGACAGATGACAGCCCTGCGCGATATACGAAAACAATTCCTTGGATTTTTTGACGGGCATGATCATGAGGTTATGCGTTCAAGTTCTCTTGTCCCGGATAACGATCCGACCTTGCTGTTTACCAATGCCGGCATGGTGCAGTTTAAAAACTATTTTACCGGCGCCCAAACCCCGCCAAACCGCCGCGCCGTGACATCGCAAAAATGTGTCAGGGCAGGGGGCAAACATAATGACCTGGATAATGTTGGCTATACGGCCCGCCATCACACATTTTTTGAAATGCTCGGAAATTTCTCCTTTGGCGATTATTTCAAGGATGACGCCATAAAGTTTTCCTGGGATTTGCTGACCAAGGATTTTGGTTTGGCCAAGGATAAACTCCTGGTCACCGTTTATCATACCGATGAAGACGCCCGCAAAATTTGGAAAAAAGTTGCCGGGCTTTCCGACAGCCAAATTATCTCTATCCCGACGTCGGATAATTTTTGGGCCATGGGCGACACAGGGCCGTGCGGGCCATGTTCGGAAATCTTTTACGATCACGGTGACAAAATCCCCGGCGGCCCGCCGGGCAGCGCTGATCAAGACGGTGACCGGTTCATCGAAGTGTGGAATCTGGTGTTCATGCAATACGAAAAATTTGCCGACGGCAAGCAGATTGATTTGCCAAAACCGTCCATTGATACAGGCATGGGACTGGAGCGCATCGCCGCTATCTTACAAGGCAAACATGATAATTATGATATAGATTTGTTCCAAACCCTGATCGCGGCCAGTGTCGAGGAAACCAAAGTTAAAGCCCAGGGAGAGGCGGTATTTTCCCACCGGGTGATCGCCGATCATCTGCGCTCGGCGTGCTTTTTGATAGCGGACGGGGTAAGCCCGTCCAAAGAAGGGCGCGGTTATGTTTTGCGCCGTATCATGCGCCGCGCCATGCGCCACGCACATATATTGGGGGCAAAAGAGCCTCTCATGCATCGGCTCGTCCCGACATTGGTCGCCGAGATGGGGGATGCATTTGGCGAGCTGAAACGGGCGCAGGAAAATATTGAAACCACCATGTTGGCCGAAGAAGAACGTTTTCGCCGCACACTTGGGCGCGGAACGGCTTTGCTGGACGAAGCCACGGCTTCGCTTAAATCCGGTGATGTTTTGCCGGGCGCTGTGGCGTTTCAGCTTTACGATACGTACGGCTTTCCGTTGGACTTGACCCAAGACGCCCTGCGCGCCAAGGGCATAGATGTGGATATTGCCGGTTATGACGCGGCCATGAAAATCCAAAAAGACACCGCCCGCGCCCATTGGAGCGGCTCTGGTGACGCGGGTTCTGATGCTGTCTGGCTGGAGTTGCGTGAAAAACACGGCGCCAGCGAATTTACCGGCTACGGCGAATTAACGACGCAAAGCGAAGTTTTGGCGCTGACCCAAGACGGCGACGACATATCCTTCATCACAAAAGCCACACCATTTTACGCTGAAAGCGGCGGGCAGGCTGGTGACAAAGGCAGTGCGAGCAGCAAAATCGCCCATGTCGAAATCACCGATGTCAAAAAACGGCCGATGTCAAAAAACGGGCCGGGGATTTACATGTTCACATCGGCAAAATCACCAAGGGCCAACTCGCCGTTGGCGACAATGTTACTTTGGCCGTCAATGGGTTGTGTCGCCGCACAACCATGGCCAATCACTCCGCCACCCATCTTGTCCACGAAGCGTTGCGCCGGGTGCTGGGCACCCATGTGACGCAAAAAGGGCAAATGGTTGACGGGGAGCGCATCCGGTTTGACTTCTCCCACGAAAGGGCGGTAAGCGCTGATGAATTGGCGACCATCGAAACCCAGGTCAATGGGGTGATCTTGCAAAACACAAAAGCCGAGACCAAGATCATGGCCCCAGACGCCGCTATCGAAGCAGGCGCCATGGCATTGTTCGGCGAAAAATACGGCGACGCGGTTCGGGTATTGTCCTTGGGAGACATTGCGGCGGGCGAAGACCATGCTTATTCCGTCGAGTTGTGCGGCGGAACTCATGTGGGCCGCACCGGCGAAATTGGCGTGTTTAAAATCATTTCCGAAACCGCTATTGCCGCCGGCATTCGACGCATCGAAGCCGTTACTGGCGAGGCGGCGAGGCTCTATCTGGAAGCCCAAGCCGGGTTTGCCAAAGCGGCGGCGGAAGGCTTGAAGATTAAAATATCCGATGTGCCGGCGCGTGTTCTCTCCTTGTCAAAAGAAAAACGCGCTCTTGAAAAAGAAGTTTCGAAACTGAAAAAAGAATTGGCGTTAGGCGGGGGAGGGGCTTCTGCTGCGGTCGAAGATATCGACGGCGTGAAATTTATTGGCCGGGTATTGGAGGGGGTAAGCGGCAAAGATTTACGCACCATGATCGAAGAGCAAAAACAAAAGCTCGGCTCTGGCATTGTCGCATTTGTCGCCATAGACGGCGGTAAGGTCGCGGTTGCTGTCGGGGTTACAACCGATTTGATCGACAGATATAACGCTGCTATTTTAGTTAATCTCGGCGCAGAGAAAGTCGGCGGGCGCGGCGGCGGCAAGCCGGATATGGCGCAAGCAGGCGGCAATAATGTCGAAGGTGCAGACGGCGCATTGGCAGCGATTAAGTCAGGGATAGGGGAGAGCAAATGATAATACGAAATTTAATAATGAGCATGGCTGCGATTTTTTTAGGCGCTTGTGTTCATATCACAAGCCAAACGATTGTTGAGGGGAAAGAAATGAGCGACACCATAAAAATCAATTATATAGAACTGCCCGTTACCGATTTGGTCGCCAGCAAAACTTTCTACGCCAAAGCCTTTGGTTGGGATTATGTGGATTACGGCCCGACATATGCGTCCTTTACCGGCGCAGGCATAGACGGCGGTTTGGACGCTGACGCAGACCGAAAACCATCCAACGATGGCGCGCTTGTCGTGCTTTACGCCAAGGATTTACACGCCGCTCAAGCTTCGGTCGAAAATGCGGGCGGCGAAATCACCGTTGCGATTTTTGCATTCCCCGGCGGCCGCCGTTTTCATTTTAGCGACCCGAGTGGTAATGAGCTGGCCGTTTGGTCTGAAGAGTAAATAGTCCGCAAAGGCGT
>QIKS01000010.1 GCA_003233025.1 Hellea balneolensis
TGTTTTGGTGCCTTAGCTTGCCTTTTAAGCGACAAAAAAACGGGAAATTTTAAATGCGGTGGCTGTTATTTATTGTCGTTATTATAGGTGTTAGCGCAGTTTTGTGGCTATCCGTATCGGCGCAAAATTTACAAAAAGTGCAAGCTTCTGTCGCAAAAAAATACCCACAGCTTAACCATATCCAGGCGGGACAATTCTCAAAAGAAATAGACCGGCAACCTGATAATTTCGTTATCTTCGACGTCCGCGAAAGACAAGAATACGAAATCAGCCATTTGCCCGGCGCGATCTGGGTAGAGCCGGGCATGAGCCGCACCGTATTTCTAAATACTCACGGACAAAATTTGGCCGGGAAAACGGCGGTATTTTACTGTTCGGTCGGTCGGCGTTCATCTGATATGTTGTCACGTGTGCACACTGATTTAACCCAAAAAGGTGCGCCGCGTTCCTATAATTTAACCGGCGGTATTTTTGCCTGGCACAATGAGGGCTATGGTTTGGTCAACGATATATCTGCTACGGAAAACATCCATCCTTATAACTCACAATGGGGCAAGCTCATCGAACGTCGCGACCATATCAGCTATAAGCCGTAAATTTCACGGGTCTTTTTTAGGGCATTTTTTCCATCAAACCTTTGGCGATACCAAGATAGGCTTTTGCGTGGTCGCTATCTGGTTTTGCGATAACAATCGGCGTGCCGTCATCGCTGTGGGTACGGATATCGAGATGGAGGGGAATTTCACCAAGGAAGGGAATGTCGTTTTCTTCGGCGGTTTTGCGTGCCCCGCCATGGCCGAAAATATCGCTTCGTTCGCCGCAAGACGGGCAGATAAATGTGCTCATATTTTCGATCATGCCAAGAATAGGCGTGCCGGTTTTGGTGAACATATCATGGGCTTTTTTGGCATCAATCAAGGCGATATCTTGCGGTGTTGAGACAATGACAACACCGTTAAGTGGCACGGTCTGGACGAGGGTGAGCTGGGCGTCGCCCGTGCCGGGCGGCAAATCAACCACCAAAATATCCAGCTCGCCGTCTTGCGCCCAGGTGACGCCGCCTAAAAGTTGCTGCACCGCGCCGATTACCATTGGGCCGCGCCAGACGGTTGCCGTGCCTTCGGGGACGAGATGCCCCATAGAAATCGCCTTCATGCCGTGCCTTTCGACCGGCCTTATTTTCTTGTCTTTTGTTTGTTCAGGCTGACCGCCGGGGCCGAGCATGCACTGAATGCTTGGCCCGTAAATATCGCAATCAAAAACTCCGACCTTCCAGCCAAGTTGGCTAAAGGCGGCGGCCAGATTAACCGATGTTGTCGATTTTCCAACCCCGCCTTTGCCCGATGCAATGGCCAAGATACGCTTAATGCCGGGCAGGGCTTGCGGAGTCGGTGGGGGACGACGCCCGTGACCGAACCCTGATTTTTGCGGTTGTTTTTTGGCAGCAGGCGGGCTACCCGCGCCGTCCGAATGGGCGGTCATCACGGTGCGTACAGATTTCACCCCGGTAAGCTTGCTGACAGCCATGTCGCAATTTTTACGCACGCCTTCCATAATTTCGGCAGTGCCAGGATCGATCATTAAGGTGATATGCACGACCCCGTCCGCGATGGCCACGTCATCAATCGCCCCGGAAATAACAACATCTTTGCCCGTTTTGGGATGAACAACGCCGCCAAGTGCATCTAATATTTTCTTCTTCGTCAATTTTTTCAACATGGTAAAACTTCACCCATTTATGTTTTGCCCGCCCTTGTGGCCCACGTCGTTAATACCCCGAGGCGGGCGGGCTGTAAACGCTCTAGCGGATAATCATAACGGAATTGTGGGCATGTTTGAGGACATTGGAAGTGACGCCGGGTTTGAAGAGCCGGCGCAGGCCTTGGGCGCTGTTGTCGGCCATAACGATGACGGAGAAATCTTTGCCGTGCTCGATGATGGTTTTGGCCGGGTCGCCAATTGCCGTCTCGGCGCTGGCGACTTTGCCGCCGACGGATTTGACGGCTTTGCGGGCTTTTTCGATACTGGCTTTGGCAAGGGGCAGGTCGTCTTTGGTTGGGGCGACGGAAAACAGATGAATAGGGCAATTACAGCGGCTGGTCAGTACGGCGTCTTTCTTGGCCGCTTCTATGGATTTATCATCTGAAACACAGATCAAATGGCCGTGGCTTGCTTTAATTTCACGGGCCAGTAAAATACTGCCAGTGTGTTCGTTGACCACGGTTTTAGTCACGCGCCAATTGATATTGCCCTCAACATTTCGCCCGCCTTTGCCGGACATGGCAATGATGGTCAAATCATATTGGTTTAAGACGCACTCGTCTAAAATACCAGAGGCGACGGACGGAGCAACCATGAGCTTTAAGGCGATATGGCTGCCTTTCTCGTCCGTATATGTTTTCATGCTGTCGCCAAGCGGGTCGCCGTAGGCGCGCTTGCGCACTTTTTCTTCATGCCAATTTCCGCCCAAAAAACCAAGTTCAACAAGTTGATCGCGGGCGTCTTTCAAGGCCCGCATGCCCGGCAGTTCAATCCCCCAGTCCAGCATGTTTTGGCGCGCGAGATGAACGCCGGATTTCATGCCTTTGTCGTGACGGCGTACATAAAGCAAGGTGATGTCAGCGTCATTTCCCTGGCCCAACCGGACGGCGTATTTAAGGGCGCGGCTTGATTCTTGTGAACCGTCAATACACAGCAAAATACTAAAACGGTGCGGCTCGGCTTTTGGGTCCAGCTCAAAGGCGTTGTCAATAAATTGTTCGCTCATAATTCTCTATAGCCCCAAACTCGGCCAATACAAAGCCGCAAACGCCAACAAGATAAGGGTCGACATAACCGCCATCTTCCAACCAACCTTCAAGAAATCCGTGGTTTTCAAATAGCCAGACGCGTAAACAATGGTACATGCCGGCGTGCCAATGACCGTCAGATAGGCAAAGGCGGAAGAAATGGCGGTGATAAACCCGAGAACCAGCGGGCTTTCATTTGCCGTCTCCGCCAT
>QIKS01000214.1 GCA_003233025.1 Hellea balneolensis
GAGGAAAACCCGCGCATTGTTATTGATAGCAAAAACACACATTTATCCAAGGACATTAGCGCAAAACTGCAAACGACCTGGTTTTCCCCCGACGCAGGCGGGATTGCCAAAATCCGCTACGGGATCAGGGCAGGGGAAGATTTACGGTTGGTCGCAGATTTAAACCCCGGCGCCCGCTACCGTGATTATGTTTATGAAAATGGCCGGTTGAATATTTTTGTTGATGGTAACCCGCGAACCGCTGCGCCTTCGTGGCCGCGCCTCAAGCCTGGCCAAGACGGGCAGAGCAAGGAAATTATTCCTGTCCCTCGGTTAAAAACCATATTGCGAAAGCCGGTCATTGTTATCGACCCTGGCCACGGCGGCAGAGACCCTGGCGCTATCGGGGCGGCCAAGACCAAGGAAGACACCCTGACATTGAAAGCGGCTTTGGAATTACGCAAACAATTGCTCAAGAGCGGTAAATACCGGGTTGTCTTGACCCGCGACCGCGATATTTATGTCGGTCATGACAAAAGAGTGCGCATTGCCCGTCTTGCCGGGGCTGATTTGTTTATTTCCCTGCACGCGGACGGGTTGGAGACAAGATCGGTGCGCGGCGCGTCGGTTTACACCCTGGCCAATCGGGCCAAGGGCCGGGCGCAAAAAATCATCAATACCCAAAACTGGATTTTGGATGTTGATCTGGCCGAGCAATCCGCCCCTGTTGGCGATATTCTTGTTGACCTGGCCCAACGAAAAACCTTGTCTCAGTCCGGACAGTTCGCCGCTTTGCTTATTCCAGAGCTGAAAAAGCAAACCCGGCTTGTCAATAATAGCCACAGACAGGCCGGATATTATGTGTTGTTGGCGCCTGATGTGCCTGCCGTGCTTTTGGAAATGGGGTTTTTATCCAATAAAAGTGATGAAAAACTGCTAAATTCAGCGAAGCACAGGAAAAAACTAATGGGCAGTGTCGTACGGGCGATTAATTCTTATTTTAGTGCACAAACACAGTTACACAGCGCCCCCTAGCACTTATAGTGATGTGAATCGCGGGCAGTCATAATAATGCCCAAATCACCTGTATGAAGGCTGGTATGGAAGAAGAAACCACCACTGAACAAGACGCAACACCGTCTAAGCTTGCCAAAAAACCAGCCGAAAAACCAGCCAAAAAACCGGATTGGGCCAAGCGTTGGAAAGTGATGAAATGGGTGTCGGGTGCAGGGGCCATATTGGGTGTTTTTGCGATGATTTTCGTTGGCGTGTTTATTATCCGCGCCACGCGGGATTTGCCGAGCCTGCAAGCTTTGCAAGATTATTCTCCGGCGGTTATGTCACGGGTTCATGCTGGCGACGGGAAACTGATTGCGGAATACGGCATTGAGAAACGGGTTTTCGTCCCCATTGTTTCCATCCCCAAGCAAATTCAATACGCCCTTGTCGCCTCGGAAGATCAACGGTTTTACAGCCATAACGGGTTTGATCTGAAAGGGTTTACCCGCGCAATGCTCGCCAATGTCGGCCATTTGTTGCGGGGCGAGCGGTTTGAAGGTGGCTCGACCTTAACCCAGCAAGTTGCCAAGCATTTCCTGGTCGGCAGTGACCGTAAAATCCAACGAAAAATTCGCGAAATTTTTATTGCGCGCCGCATTGAAAAAGCCATTAGCAAAGATCAAATTTTGGAGCTTTATCTCAATGATGTGTTCTTTGGCAGGCGGGCTTACGGCATTGCCGGGGCGTCTTTGAATTATTTTGACAAACCGTTGGACGGCTTGTCTCTGGGGCAAATGGCGTATCTGGCCGGGCTGGTGAAGGGGCCAAACAATTACCAGCCCGATAAGGATATGGATAAAGCGATTAACCGGCGTAATTATGTTTTGGGACGTATGGCGGCAGACGGCTATATCACCCCGGAAGAATTACTCGCCGCCAAGCAAGAAGAGCTGGTGATTGCTGAACGTTTATTTGGCGATGAATATCTGGCGGCGGAGTATTTTGTTGCGGAGGTGAGAAAGCAGATCAATACATTATACGGCGAGCAACAGCTCAATGAGGGCGGGCTGTCGATCCGCACTACGCTGGATACGAAAATGCAATTGGCGGCGCGCAAAGCCTTGCGCCGGGGCCTTGAAATGTATGACCGCCGGCATGGCTACCGTGGCCCACTTGGAAGTATTGAAGCGGGCGCAGACTGGCAGGAAAAATTATCCGAATTTGAACCGCCGCGTGATATTGCGCCCTGGAAATTGGCGGTTGTTCTATCGACCCAAGATAAATCCGCCGAACTTGGGTTTGTTGACGGCGAGACGGGGACACTTGCATTGGCTGATATGGACTGGGCTGGCAAAGCCTTGCCGGGTGGCCGCATTGGTGATGAACCTCAAAAAATCACGGAGGTTTTTCAAAAGCACGATATTATTTTGGTTGAAGAAAAGCCAAGGACAGACGAAAAATCAGAACCAGAAAACGGCTATAATCTTCGCCAAATCCCCGATGTCAACGGCGGGATTATCGCTATGGACCCTCATACTGGCCGGGTTTTAGCACTTGTCGGCGGTTATAGTTTCGCCCAAAACCAGTTTAACCGCGCCACGCAAGCTTACCGCCAACCCGGCTCGGCGTTTAAACCATTTGTTTATGCTGCCGCCCTTGATAACGGGTTTACCCCGGTAAGCCAGGTGTTGGATGCGCCTTTCGTTATTCAGCGCAATGACCGCACTGCCGCTTGTAATAGGCAAGACGGGGGCGGATTTTCCGGCTTGAGTTTTGGGGGTGCCGATGAAGACGGACAAGCACCAAACCCGGTTGCAGCTGGAATTTTGGACAAAGAAACCCTGTCAACGAAGTGTGGGCCTGTGTTTTACAAACCAGCCAATTTTAACGCCGGAAAATTTTATGGCCTATCGACCTTGCGTCTTGGATTGGAGAAATCCCGCAATGCCATGACGGTGCGTCTTGCCAATGATATTGGTATGACAGCAGTTAATATTTATGGGCGGCGGTTTGGTATTTATG
>QIKS01000278.1 GCA_003233025.1 Hellea balneolensis
CCGCATAGAGCCAGAATTATCCGTAACAAAGAAAATACTAGCTGGCGTGCCTTCTACTTGCGCATAGGCAACATCTGAGACGGCAGAAAAACCCAAGCCGCCAATGCCAGGAACAATGCTCATAAATGCGGGTTGATAAATGCCGGTGACTGTGGCCCGGGCTAGAAGATCCGGCTCACCATCATCATTGTCGTCAACGTCATACTGTACACGCCCGACCATAGAATCCGTAAAATCATCACTTGGCCCACCGAGTTCTCTATAGTCATAAGGCGCGTCTTGCACATAGCGCGTTTCATTATCCAAATCGACGGCAATAGAGGCAGAAAGCGCCATATTATCAGCTGCAACCTGAGCAAGAAATTTGGCCTTGGTCAGTTGCGTATAGTCATAGGCTGCCCCAGAAGTTAAGACGACTGCGAGAGCAGATACCCCCATAGCCATGGCAAAACTGCCTTGCTTGTCTTTAACGAAGCGTGTGATTAATGCTCGTGTTCTTGTAAAATTAGCCATGATATCTTCCCAACATAGATATTAAAATTCTCGAACGGCGATTATAAACTGCAAACTCTTTCAAAGCTGTTAGGAGATGAGGTTTCCAGAACATTAAAATTTAATTTTTTTACGCAACAAAATACGGGTTAATTCGAAATGCGAATAATATCCGCAGCGATGTCGGCACCGATGTTTTCAAAAATTTCACTAATACTTGTATCGCCGGACGTGGTTCTGAAATGTTCGGGGCTGGATGCACAATTTGATAATAATGCGGTTGCGCGGTCTATGACGGCTTGTGTTGGTGTATGGGACACGCCTGGGGCTGGTGATCCATAGGTTTGTAATGTCAGGGCATAACCGATGGTAAAAATCTCGACGCCTTCAGCTTTCATTGCATTACACGCATTTATAGTTGAGGTGTCGAAAAAGGTTCGGTTGTTCACCCCATCGGTCATAAAGATTACATATTTTTTGGGGTTTTCTCGTCCGGTTTCAGCTTCATGAAACGCCGTTTCCCCGTTCATCCAATTGCGAGCCAGGTTCATGGCGCCGCTGGAATTGGTGCCGCCGCCTTCAAACAGCCTAAAAATGTTGTTATCGCTAATCGTGCCCCAATTCATATTGATAACCGCCGGGAACCAAATGCGCGAATAATAGGGGATCATGCCGGTGCGTAATATTTGGCCATCATCTTCTTGGTCGGCGACAAGGGCGTTGAAATTATGCATTAAATCAATAACGGCGCTTTCCATAGCGTCTTGACGTTTGACGCCGGTTTCGTCATGAAAAAACATTGATCCTGAAACATCTAAAACCATAGCGACGCTAACGGAATTGTTTAAATCCTCAATGGCGTAATTGACTGTCGAACGGGCTGAAAAGTCGATTGATGTTATGTTGACAATCGACATGAACCTTGGCGCGGTTATGCCGCTGACAACGGCTGTGGCCTGTCCGGTTTCCTCATCATAAGTAACACGAACCCAAGAGTTATTCACGTCATTAGTGCTGGAGACATATTTACTCAAATCATGGCTGGTGTCGGATACATTATAAGATGTGCCACCGACAAAACCCTGTATATCATTTTGCGGAGGTTCGCCAAATTCCTTAACATAGATTGCGGCATTAAGAGCGACGGCATCAGCAATCGATTGCGCTTTCGCCTTGGCGGTAAACGCAATGGTTGCGTCATAGGCGCTGCCAGCCGTGATAATAATTGCGACGCTGGACGTAATCCACATGGCGGCTATTGAGCCAGCTATGTCGTTTTTCCAACGGGCAAATAATGTTTCTTTGCGGTGTGTTTTTTTCATCCCAGACCCATTTCCCCACAGCCATTTGATGGTGCGACATTAGGTGACAGGATTTAATTTTTCCCCAAAATTATTGCTTATTTTTTGGTTAATGCCAAAAGTTGCATTGCGGTGTTTTTGAGAGCGCGAGGATAGAGGAGATGCTCTTGCTTTAACACACGCGCTGCTAACGTCTCTGCTGTATCATCGGCGCGAACGGGGACAGATTTTTGGGCGATGATTTCGCCGCCGTCCATTTGCTCATTAACATGATGGACCGTACATCCATGTTCGCTCTCCCCGGCTTTTAGGGCGCGGGCATGGGTGTTCAGGCCCTTGAATTTGGGCAGCAGGGAGGGGTGAATATTCAACAGCCGCCCCGTCCAACGCGATACGAACCAAGGGCTGAGCAGGCGCATAAACCCGGCGGTGCAAACCAGTTCAATACGGTGTTTGTCAAGCTTTGCGTGCAAAGTGCGTTCGAATTTCTCGCGGGTCGCAAAGGTTTTGTGGTCGATGATATCGGTCGTTACGCCGAGCGCACGGGCTTTTTCAAGCCCGCCCGCTTGGGGGCGATTGCTCATAACAAGAGCGATATGTGCCGGGAAACTGGGTATGTGCGTCGCCCGGATCAAGGCTTCCATATTAGATCCGCCGCCGGATATCAAGATGGCGGTCTTGACGGATTTCATAAAACCCCGATTTCGTAAGCCGTTTCACCCGCGTCGTCTAGGGCCGCCATAACCGTTTGGGCGTCTTGGGATGCCACACACAACACCATGCCAATGCCGCAATTAAAGGCGCGGCGCATTTCACTTTCCTCAACCCGGCCTATGTCCTGGAGCCAGCTAAACACCGGGGGGCGTTTCCACGCATTAAAATCTATCTTGGGCGTGAGATGCTTGGGCAGCATTCTGGGTACATTATCGGTAATTCCGCCGCCGGTGATATGGGCCAGTCCTTTTATGTGTCCGGCCCGAATGAGGGGCAGGAGTGTGCGAACATAGATACGGGTCGGGGTTAGCAGGCTCTGGGCCAAAGTTTTTTCATTTTCAAACGGGCAGGGCGCGCTCCAATCAAGCCCTGAACGTTCGACGATTTTGCGAATTAAAGAATAACCATTCGCATGTGGCCCCGATGATGCCAGCCCGATCAACACATCCCGCCCCTGCATGGCCTGCGTGTTGGGCAGCAACCCACCGCGCG
>QIKS01000301.1 GCA_003233025.1 Hellea balneolensis
ATTTTTGCAAGCGCACGCCTTTGCCGCGCCCCAGCACAGGCAGTTCTTCAACGTCAAATATCAAAATTTTGCGGTTCTCGCCAATGGTCGCCAGTTTTTCGCCCGCCACAGCGATGCAGCGCAAACCTTCCGCGTCGCCCTTGACGTTTAAAACTTGTTTGCCGCCCCGTTTGGCAGCGATAATATTTTCTTCGCCAACCCGAAATCCGTAACCGTCCGTACTCGCGACAATAAGCTCACGGGCCGGGTCATGGATGAAAAACCCAAGCGGCTGATGGTCGTCTTCCAAATCAATCATCAAGCGCAAGGGTTCGCCATTGCCGCGTCCGCCGGGAAGCTTATCGACGCTGAGGGTATAAAATTTGCCGTTACTGGCAAATAAAATCGCCTTATCGGTGGTGTAAGCAGGCAGGGCGAAAGCCGGCGCGTCGCCGTCTTTAAATTTCAAGCTGGATAAATCCTCGACCCTGCCCTTCATGACACGGATCCAGCCTTTTTGCGATAAAACCACCGTTACCGCTTCTTTGGAAATAAAAGCGGTTGCCAAATCAATGTCAATTTCAGGTGCGTCTGAAAACCCGGTGCGGCGTTTGCCAATATCGGTTTTCGGCCCGTAAATATCGCGGATTTCGCGCAGCTGCTCGGCGATGCGGCTCCATTGCAACCTTTCCGAAGCCAGCAGGGTTTTGATTTCGGTTTTCTCCCCTGCCAGGGCATCAAATTCGGTTTGAATTTCAAGCTCTTGTAATTTGTTCAAAGCCCGCAAACGCATATTAAGAATGGCATCAGCCTGAATTTCGCTGAGAGAAAATGCGCTGATAAGCTCCATTTTTGGCTCGTCTTCATAGCGGACTATGCGGATAACTTCATCCAGATTGAGATAAGCCGTGCGGTAGCCTTGCAAAATCTCCATCCGGTGCTCAATCTTGCCCAGACGATAGCGCGAACGCCGCCCCAGCACCTCGCGGCGGTGGTCGAGGAAGCATTGAAGAGCTTCGCGCAATCCCATCACCCGCGGCGTACGGGTGGCGTCCAATACATTGAGATTAAGCGAAACCCGGGTTTCCAGCTCGCTTAATTTAAACAGGCTTTCCATCAGCAATTCAGGTTCGATATTTTTGCTCTTGGGCTCCAACACCACACGGATATCTTCCGCCGATTCGTCCCTGACATCGGCCAGCCACGGGATTTTCTTGGTTTCGATAAGCTCGGCCAATTTTTCAATCAGCCTTGATTTTTGTACCTGATAAGGAATTTCGGTGACGACAATTTGCCATTGTCCCCGCCCCAAATCTTCGAGCTGCCAGCGCGAACGCACCTTAAACCCGCCCCGCCCGGTGGCATAGGCCTCCATAATGCTTTCACGTGGTTCGACAATAATCCCGCCCGTGGGGAAATCCGGCCCCCTGACATATTCCATAAGCGTTTCAATGCGCGCCTTAGGCGCTTTAATCAGGTGCAAAGCCGCACCGCAAAGCTCGGCGGCATTATGCGGCGGAATGGAGGTCGCCATGCCAACGGCAATCCCGTGCGAACCATTGGCCAACAGATTGGGAAAACCGGCTGGCAGCACGGCCGGCTCCTGGTCTTCTTCATTATAGGTATCGACAAAATCAACCGCGTCTTCGTCAAGGCCTTCTAAAAGCGCATTGCCCGCCGCCGTCATACGGGCTTCGGTATAGCGCATAGCGGCGGCGCTATCGCCGTCAATATTACCAAAATTGCCCTGGCCATCGACGAGAGGATAGCGGGCGGAAAAACTTTGGGAAAGCTTGACCAGCGCATCATAAATCGACGCATCACCGTGGGGATGGTATTGCCCCATAACATCGCCAACAATCCGCGCACATTTTTTATGGGCATTGTCCGGGTTAAGCTTAAGCTGGCGCATCGCATAGAGAATACGCCGATGTACGGGCTTTAACCCGTCGCGCACATCGGGCAGCGCACGCTGGGTGATGGTCGACAGGGCATAGGCCAGATAACGCGAGCCGAGCGCATCATCGATATGTTCTTCGATGATTTTTGCACCGGCATTACCCGGCGGAGTTTTATCTGTGGTGTTGGTCATAATTTTTCTTAGATTGATTCGAAATCAATCATATAGGAATTGGGACGGGAAAATTAAATAATTATCTGATATCGGCAGCTCTCAATACCTCAACCAATCGTTTGCGGGCTGGCGGGATATCTTTGTTGATAGCGTGAAATACGCGGTGTTTGAGGAAATATTCGCTTAAGCACAACCCGGCCGTAATATCTCCGTCCTGCACCTGCCCCGCGCCCCTTAAAAACCCTGGCAAGGCAAGCATTCTATCCAGATAAGGCTGGGCAGATTGCTGACATACGGCCTGGCCAGAACGAGGGCTGACATGGGTGAGGTTTTCCCGCACGCCTGTGGCGGCGCAACTGGACAAATCAAGCCCGTAACCAACCGCTTCCAACAACCCGATTTCAAAACGGACATACAGGGCTGGCCACAGATCAATGTCGTGGAGATTGGCCAGCAAAATCTCGTACACGTCATAAAGCCGGGGATGGGGTTCGCGTTCTGGCAGAGCGGACATTATCAGGGCCGACATGGCGTTTAGCCCCGCCAAAGACAAACCGTCCTCCATAAGCAAAGCGGCTTTGGCATCAATAGCCTCAACGGCAAAATTACCCAAATGCTCCGAAAGCCGGGCGTTCCAACGTAAATTGACCTTGTTTCCCGCTTGCAACACCGGACGCAAGCGGCGTGAGCGACCACCGCGCACCAATCCGGCATGGCGGCCTTGCTTGCGGGTCAGGACATTGATGATAGCCGATGTTTCGCCGTGAGGCTTAACGCCGAGAATAAAGCCGTCTTCAGACCATTCCATCAAAGCGCGCCTTAAACATTAAATTCCAAGCCAGATTCGGTGTATTTAGAGCGGTCTTCACTCCAATTTTCCCGCACTTTGACAAACAAAAACAAATGCACCTTGCTGTCAAAGCATTCCTGCATTTC
>QIKS01000083.1 GCA_003233025.1 Hellea balneolensis
ACATCGCCGTAAGAAACACCGTCATTATTGTAGGCAAGATCATAAACGCTCTCGACGCCCTGCACATACATGGCCAGCCGCTCCAAACCGTAAGTCAGCTCACCCGACACCATATCAAGCTCAAGACCACCAACTTGCTGGAAATAAGTGTATTGGGAAACCTCCATGCCGTCGCACCACACCTCCCAGCCCAGACCCCAGGCCCCGACCGTCGGATTTTCCCAATCGTCTTCGACAAAGCGGATATCGTGGAGATCCATATCAATGCCGATCGCCGCCAAACTGCCCAGATATAATTCCTGAAGGTCGTCCGGATTGGGTTTTAAGATCACCTGAAATTGGTAATAATGCTGCAACCGGTTCGGGTTTTCGCCGTAGCGGCCATCGGCCGGGCGGCGCGACGGTTGCACATAAGCGGCCCGCCAAGGCTTGGGGCCTAAGGAACGCAATACGGTCGCGGGGTGTAATGTCCCCGCGCCCACTTCCATATCATAGGGCTGCAAAATCGCGCAGCCTTGCTTGCCCCAATAATCCTGCAATGTCAGGATGAGGTCTTGAAAGGAAAGAGCAGGTTTACCAGCCATGATCGTCTCTATAAATGCGGGTTGTCTTTGGGGGGAAGTTATGAAGTGGCGGCGAGAAAATCAAGATATGATTAGCTTCTTTTCGCCCTTAAGAATTTCCAGCGCCAACGGCGTATATTTATCTTCACTGCCGCGCTCATGCATAATCAGTGCAGGCAGCAAGACGCTTTCGCTTTTCACCCCTTTGCGAAAGCGGATAATCACCCGTTTGGCGGGTTCGTCGCGAAAGGAATGGATCGGCAATATGCGAATGCCGCCCACTTTAGTGTGCAAACCAGCCAATAATTTCTCAAGCCCGTCCGCCCTGTATATCAGCGTCCCAAACCCACGCGGTTTTAACGCCAAAAGCATGGCGGCGAGCCAATCATCAATGGTCAAAGATTTTTTATTAACGAATGCGCTTTCCTTTGCCTTGGACATGCGCACGGCTTTACGGTCATCAAAATAAGGCGGGTTGGCAAGCACATGGTCAAATTGCAAATGCCAGTCCGTCGGCAGTTTTCGCATACTGCCTTCAACAATTTCGGTCTGGGCGTGGCGGGCAGTGTTTTTGCGGGCCAGCGCCAGCATGTCCTGGCTTTTCTCAAGACCGACGAATTGGCAATCCCCGTGGTGATTTGCGGCCAACAGCAAGACGGCGCCAGAGCCACAGCCCAACTCCAAAACGCGGCTGCCGGGTTTAGCATCCAAGCTGGCGGCCAGCAAAATAGCGTCGGTTCCAGCGCGGTAGCCAGCCTTGGGTTGGTCAACGCGCACTTGACCGTCAAAAAACCGCACCTCTATGCTTGAAATAATTCATCCTCCAAACCGGCCACAACCAAGGCTTTGCGCGCCGCATCTTCGTCGTCGGCGATCACCATTAACCGCCTGGGGATGGCACCAATGGAGCCGTCTAAAATACTGGCATGGGTATCGGCAACAAAGCAGGCAATGTCGCTGTCTTTTAGCACGGCTTGTGCAAAGCTTAAGGTAACGGGGTTGTTGGTTTTAATGATGGAAATCATGAAATCTTACTATCATCTTATCTTCATCAACGGCAATTATTATTTGCTCCTGACTTGCGATTATTGGCAACAAAGCCTAGTTTATGGCAAAATTGAGAGAAATCTGTGACCGTTGCACAAAACATCGATACCCACCCCTTATCACCAATTGAGCATTTGCTCGACCTGGCTGCGGAGGATATGAAATCCGTCGATATTATCATCCGCGAGCGCATGCAAAGCCCTGTCGGCATGATCCCCGACCTGGCCGAGCATTTGGTTGAGGCGGGCGGTAAACGATTGCGGCCTTTGCTGACGATTGCCTGCGCGCATTTATGTGGCTACTCAGGCGATGACCATTATAAATTGGCCGCTGCCGTCGAGTTCATTCACTCCGCCACCTTGCTCCATGATGATGTGGTCGATACCAGCGCCAAACGGCGCGGCAAGAAAACCGCCAATCTGATTTGGGGCAATGCGCCGAGTATTTTGGTCGGGGACTTCCTCTTTGCCCGCGCCTTTAATCTTATGGTTGAAACCGGCTCTCTTGATGCTTTGGAAATTCTGTCAAATGCATCCAGCATCATCGCGGAAGGCGAGGTTCAGCAATTAGCCGCGCTCGGCGATATTTCCATGAGCAAAGATGATTATCTCAGCGTCATCAGCGCCAAAACCGCCGCCTTGTTCGCCGCCGCGTCAGAAGTTTCCGCCGTGATTGCCGGGCAAGAACCACCGGTTCGAGAGGCGCTTAAAACCTACGGGCTGGAGCTGGGCATTGCTTTTCAACTGGTTGATGACGCTCTGGATTACGGCGGGTTTGAAACGGCGCTTGGCAAATCCATTGGCGATGATTTCAGAGAAGGCAAAATGAGTTATCCGGTTATTCATGCCTACCAAAACGCCGCCCAAAAAGGTGATGAACAACAGATTGGTTTTTGGCACAAAACCATGCGCGATAACCAACAAGCCGAAACGGATCTGGAACAAGCCATCTCTCTTCTCCGCGCCCAAGGCGCTCTGGACGCCACCTTGGACAAGGCCCGCAGCCACAGCCAAAAAGCAATCCAGGCGCTGGACATTTTCGAAGACGGGCCGTGGAAATCCGCCCTTACGGAGCTGGCGGCATTTGTCGTTGATCGGGTGCATTAAAGAACCGGTAAATCATGACGGCAATACCGGTTATGGCGGCCAGGAAATATATCGACCCTATCATCTGGGTTTGAACACCTGTCACAGTTATAATCCCGACAATTATACTCGCCAATACATAAAATACAACCACACGCCCCCCGCTGTCACATCTTTGATAGAGATGATCTCTATGGGCGTGTAGCAAGTTTTTCTTTTGCCGGGCGCGCAAGAATAATGTCAGGAAAACATCACATAAAAACGGCAAGATCAGCAGT
>QIKS01000239.1 GCA_003233025.1 Hellea balneolensis
TTGCTTATTTTACCGCCCAGAATACGCCCAAGCAGGAAAGCACCCGCGAAGCGCTGGTTTTTTTGTTTTTGTTTTGGACAATTGTGCCGCTCTTTGCCTGCCTGCCTTATATATCTTTGGGCGTCACCCAAAGCACTGGCCAGGCTTATTTTGAAGCCGTATCGGCCATCACCACAACCGGTGCCTCAACATTGGTGCCAGAAGCTATTCCCAAAACCTTGCTGTTATGGCGGGCATTATTGCAATGGAGCGGCGGCTGTATTGTTGCCATTTTTGCTGTGGTCATTTTGGCGGCGCTGAATTTAAGCGGCACCGGGGTTCACCGGTCGGTGTTTTTCACCCTCAATTCACCGGTCGGTGTTTTTCACCCTCAAGAAAGGCGAGTTATTTACCAGGCTCATTGATATCGGCAAACTTATTGCCTTGCTTTATACCGGCATTGCCGCCTTGTGTATTGCCCTTCTGGCTTTGTTTGGCACCCCGTTTTTTGATGCGCTCTGTTTGGGGTTAAGCGCGGTTTCTACCGGCGGGTTAACCCCGAGATCAGGATTGCTTGAGGGTTATGTTTCCAATATTGGCGGCATTGTTTTGGCCCTGACATGTTTGCTCGGCGCGGCCAATGTTTCCTTGTTGTGGGATGTTGTCCGCCGCCGCAATCTGGCCGCGCTGAAAGCCTTGGTTTCGAATATCGAGCATCGGGGAAGTCTTGTTGTCATCTGTATTTTATTCATCGCTGCATTTTTATATTTGGGATATATGCATGTCCACACTGCGGCGATAGAGGCGGTGTTTATGGCGACGACGGCCGGGTTTGATTATCATGTTATGGGGGTTGATGTTTTGCCGCCAACAATCCTGATTGCTTTGGTGTTGATCGGCGGGTCGGCCCTGTCAACGGCGGGCGGGATCAAAATCATCCGTATGTTGTTGCTTTTGCGCCATTTGCGTACCGATTTTAACCGTATGAGCCACCCTTCGCGGGTCATGCCTGTGATTTTCCAAGGCCAGATGGTTGAGGACAAAGCGTTTTTATCCGTCTGGATGTATTTCTTTGGCTATACTTTGGTATTTGCCATTGGCATTATTGCGCTGGGGGCAACGGGCTTGGATTTTAACCATGCGGTGAGCGCCGCCGCCGCTGCCCTGTCCAATACCGGCCCGCTACTGGCGGCGACAAACCCTGAGATTACCTATGGCGGGATGAATTTTCTCAGCTTAAATGTGCTGACAATTATTATGCTGCTCGGCCGTATCGAGATATTGGCTGCATTTGCGGTGATTTCTCCCAGCATGTGGCGCCGGTGATCAAAAAATAATACTAAAAACGTATGTCTTGCTGTTTTCTTTCTTGCTATTGGCGGGCGAAATACAGCATTATGGCGCTTGATTGGGTAAATATGAGGGAAATCATGTCCGGTGAGAAAAAACAAAATTTGCAAGATGTATTCTTAAATTCAGTGCGGAAATCAAAAACGCCATTGACTATATTTTTGGTCAATGGGGTGAAATTACAAGGCGTCGTTACCTGGTTTGATAATTTTTGCGTACTTTTGCGCCGTGAAGGTCAGGTACAGCTTGTCTATAAACATGCAATTTCAACAATTATGCCTTCGGAAGCGATCTCCCTGTTTGATGCTGAAACTGACCCACAATAATTACCGCTTATGATTGAACAGAAGACCATACCCCAGCGCGGGCTTGTCATTCACCCTGTATCGTCGCAGCGCAATTCCCGTGTTGAAGAACTGCGTATGCAAGAAGCGGTGGGCTTAAGCGAGGCTTTGGGGGTTAAGGTGGCGGCGCAGCAGATTACGCCGATGCGCGATATTAAGGTCGGGAAGTATCTGGGCAGTGGTAAAATTGAAGAACTGGCCAGTATTATCAAGGCCCGCGACATCAATCTCGTGGTGATCAATGCCAGTTTGGCACCGATCCAACAGCGTAACCTTGAAGAAACATGGAATGTTAAAGTCATTGACCGCACAGGGCTTATTTTGGAAATTTTCGCCCTGCGCGCCCGGACCAAAGAGGGCCGCCTGCAGGTAGAGCTGGCCAGGCTCGGCTATGAGCGTTCCCGTCTGGTTAGAACCTGGACGCATTTGGAACGCCAACGGGGCGGGCAGGGCTTTCTGGCCGGGCCGGGAGAAACCCAGATCGAATCGGATCGGCGCATGTTGTTGGAAAAAATCGACAAGCTTAAAGGTGACCTTGAGCAAGTGCGCCGTACGCGGGCCTTGCAACGCCGCAAGCGCAAACGCGCACCTGAGCGGGTGGTTGCTTTGGTTGGCTATACCAATACCGGAAAATCGACCTTGTTTAATCTGCTGACTGGCAGCGGTGTCCTGGCCAAGAACATGTTATTTGCTACCTTGGACACCACCCACCGGGTGTTGATATTGCCCAGTGGTCAAAAGGCGGTATTGTCAGATACGGTTGGCTTTATTTCCGATCTGCCGACCGATCTCGTCGATGCTTTTCGCGCTACCTTGGAGGAGGTTAAAGAAGCGGATCTGCTCATTCATGTGCGCGATATTTCAGACCCGCTGACCGAGGAAAGAAAGCAAGATGTCATGCAGATTTTAGGCTCGATTGAAGCAGGGCCGAAATACGATCAGTCGATGATTGAGGTTTGGAATAAAACCGATCTTCTCGGCGCAGATGAACGCGCCGGGGTGGGTGCGAGTGAAGACAGCGAGGTCAACACATTTGCAATATCGTGCCTTAACAATGAAGGCATTGACGCCCTTAGGGACGGCATTGAGAAAACCCTCAGCCGGTTTGACCATCATATCGACGTCACCATTGTCCCCAAAGACATGCATATCCGCGCATGGTTACACGAAAACGGCGAAGTTCTCACCGAAAAGGTCAACGAGCTTGGCCACACCCATATCCATGCCCGCCTGCCACAAGTCAACGCCGACATGCTCCGCTCTCGCCACCCCCAGATTTTTTTATAAATCAGGCTTGTAAACCATAAGCCAAAACACGACCATAATTGCTGGAAGACAACGAGGAAGCCTCTATGAACTTTACCTCACTTGATAAAACCAGGGCGCGAAATGCGGCGAAAATGATCCGGGCGGGTTTGGGGGCGGTTGACCCTGCTGCGGCGGTTGAATTGATAAAGCATTGGCCGAAAACCGGGGTTAGGAAAGGCGTGGTTGCTGGCTATTTGCCTGTGGGGACGGAGATTGATCCGCGGGCTTTGATGGGGGCGTTGGCGGACGCCGGGCATGATTTGGCGCTGC
>QIKS01000212.1 GCA_003233025.1 Hellea balneolensis
TTCCCCGTCAGCATCAAATCAAACGCATCCTGGAAATCCGCCGCGGCGAAATGGTCTGTGATGATGCCGCTCATATCCAAGCCGCTGTCTAGCATTGCCAGCATTTTATACCATGTCTCGTACATTTGGCGGCCGTAAATTCCTTTTAGTGTCAAGGACTTGAACACGAAACTTCCAAAATCTACCGGGAAGGGTTTGGCGGGGATGCCGAGCATGGCGATGCTGCCGCCCATGATCATCAACTCTAACATGCCTTCGAATGCGGATTGTTGGCCGCTCATTTCCATGCCGACATCAAAACCCTCATTCATGCCCATGTCGGTCATGACCTCGCGGGGGTTTTCCTTTGTCACATTAACCGTGCGCACGCCGGGGGCGACTTTATTGGCCAGTGCAAGCCGCCAATCATTGATGTCGGTCAGCATGATGCGCCGCGCCCCGGCTCTTTGCGCCACGGCAGCGGCCATGATGCCTATGGGGCCTGCGCCGGTGATGATCACATCTTCCCCGACCAAATCAAAGCTTAAGGCCGTATGTACCGCATTGCCGAGCGGGTCGAGAATGGCGGCTATGTCCATGGGTAGATCATCTTTTAAGGGGATAACGTTGAACGCCGGGAGCGCCAAATATTGTGCAAATGCGCCGGGCAAGTTGACACCAATGCCCTTGGAACCCGGATCAAGATGATAGCGCCCTGCCCTGGCATTGCGGCTGACATGGCCAACCACATGGCCCTCGCCCGACACCCGGTCGCCGACTTTGACCCGCTTGACCGTGGAACCAACCGCCGCAATAATGCCGCCGTATTCATGGCCAACCACCAAAGGCACGGGCACGTTTTTTTGCGCCCATTCGTCCCAGTTATAGATGTGCATATCCGTGCCGCAAATGGCAGTTTTGTGGATTTTTATCAACACTTCATCGGCGGCAATTTCAGGGACAGGAACATCCTGCATCCACAAGCCCTTTTGCGCTTTCGCCTTAACCAGTGCTTTCATTGTTTTAGCCATCAAATCACTCCCAGTTCTTTGCCAACTTTAGTGAACGCAGCAACGGCGCGCTCTATATGTTCTGGCGTATGGGCGGCGCTCATTTGTGTGCGGATGCGGGCCCCTCCTTTGGGGACGACGGGGAAGAAAAATCCGGTGACGTAAATGCCCTCATCCAAAAGCCGTGCCGCCATGTCTTGCGCCAGTTTTGCGTCGCCGAGCATGACGGGAATTATCGGATGGTCACCCTGCTGTAAGGTAAAGCCCGCCGCTTCCATACCGGTGCGAAACTGCTTGGCATTGGCAAATAAACGTGCGCGTAAATCGTCGCCGTTTTTAGCCAAGTCGATGGCTTTCAAAGCTGCGCCAGCTAAAGACGGCGCCAGAGAGTTGGAGAACAGATAAGGCCGCGAGCGTTGGCGGAGCATATCCACCACCTCTTGCGAGGCGCAGGTAAACCCGCCCATCGCCCCGCCGAGCGCTTTACCAAGCGTACCAGTCAGAATATCAATCCGGCCAAGGCAGCCAGTATGTTCCGCCGCGCCGCGCCCGCCTTTGCCCATAAAGCCGGTGGCGTGGCAATCATCAACCATGGTCAGGGCGCCAAATTCATCGGCCAGATCGCAGATCGCCGGCAGGTTGGCAACATAGCCGTCCATGGAAAATACGCCGTCGGTGACAATAAGAATATGCCGCGCCCCGTCACTGCGCGCTTGGACAAGCTTGGCGCGTAAATCTTCCATATCCGAATTAACGTAGCGGTAGCGCATGGCTTTGCACAGGCGCACACCGTCAATGATCGACGCATGGTTGAGGCTGTCGGAAATAATCGCATCTTCCTTGCCCAGCAATGGTTCAAACACACCGCCATTGGCGTCGAAACAAGCAGCATAGAGGATTGTATCTTCATAGCCGAGCCAATTTGCAAGCGTGCGTTCCAAATCCCTATGCACCGTCTGGGTGCCGCAAATAAACCGCACACTGGCCATGCCAAATCCAAATTCTTTTTGCGCTTTGGCGCTGGCGTCTATCAAGGCGGGATGATCAGCGAGACCAAGATAATTATTGGCGCAAAAGTTTAGGACATCTGATTTTTTGCCGTCTTCAACCACGGTGATTTGCGAAGATTGCGGCCCGGCGATCAGCCGCTCACGCTTATAAAGACCATCGGTTTTGATGGTTTCAAGTTGAGCGGATATGTCCCGAAAGAAATCTGATTTTTTCATAGTCGTAATCTAGCTGGATTTATGGGTTTGTCATTTAAAAAAATGGGAGCTTAAGCGGATAACACTTTTGCTGCGATCAACAGGTTTTTCAATCTTGCAATCTTGTAATCAGGCTCGACGTATCCCAACGGTTTCCGCCCTTGTCCTGAACGTCTTTATAAAAGCTGTCAATCATCCGGGTCACGGCGAGATTTGCGCCGTTTTCCTCGGCGGCTTCCAGCGCTATTTTTAAATCCTTGCGCATCCAGTCGACGGCGAAGCCAAAATCGAATTCGCCTTGGCCCATTGTTGTCGCCCGGTTATCCATTTGCCAGCTTTGCGCCGCGCCGCCGCCAATGGCACCGGCGACAGCCTCGATGTCCAACCCGGCGCATTTGGCGAAATGGACGGCTTCTGAAAGCCCTTGCAGGGTTCCGGCAATGCAAATCTGGTTGACCATTTTGGTCAATTGCCCTGCCCCCACCGGCCCCATAAGATTGATGGATTTACCGTAGGCAGCCATCACCGGTTCGACATTTGCAAAAATCTGGGCATCGCCGCCGCACATAATTGTCAATTGACCGTTAATAGCCCCGGCCTCTCCGCCTGAAATTGGCGCGTCCATAAACCCGATGGATTTAGCATGGGCGTCCTGGGCGCATTGACGTGCGCATTTTGCCGACGCGGTTGTGTGATCAACAAGCACGCTACCGGTTTTCATGGCCGACAGGGCCGGCGCGGCGACGGACAGAACATCATTATCAT
>QIKS01000015.1 GCA_003233025.1 Hellea balneolensis
GCATGACCACACCATGCGGATAATTGCTGCCCCAGAACAAGGGCGTTATCGCCCAGGCGCAAAACATAATCAGATACGGATATCGGGTCTTGCGCCATCACATATGTCCAATTTCATCAGGGATGTTAAAAAAGCCCGGATGGCGATAAACTTTGGAATTGGCCGGCTCAAACAGCGGCCCTTTATCCGAAGGCGCGCTGGCCGTTATGGTGTGTGACGGCACAACCCAAATCGAAAGCCCCTCGCCGCGCCGTGTATAAACATCGCGGGCATTGTTCATAGCCATTTTGCTATCGGGTGCATGTAAACTGCCCACATGACGGTGCGCCAAACCATGTTGTCCGCGCACAAATACTTCCCAGAGCGGCCATTCTTTTTTAACAGTGCCGGCTTTTTTAACAGTGCTGGCTTTTTTAACGATGTTTGCTTTTTTAGCAGTGCTTGACATATCTAAAACCTTTTTTTAAAGCTTTGCGCGCTTTTGTGCATTCGCCGTCAAACCTTCACGAAACCACGCCCCGTCGTCCCAGGCTTTTTGGCGCGCCTGCAAGCGTTCTGCATTGCACGGGCCATTCCCCGAAAGCACGGCGAAAAATTCGTCCCAATCCACCGCCCCGTAATCATAGCTGCCCTTGTCCTCATTCCACACCAAATCCGCGTCCGGAATTTCAAGGCCTAAATGTTGAGCTTGCGGCACGGTCTGGTCGACAAATTTCTGGCGCAGCTCATCATTGGAATTTTGTTTGATATTCCAGGCAAAGGACTGGGCGGAATGTACGGAACTTGCATCAGGTGGCCCAAACATCATCAAGGCCGGCCACCACCACCGGTTTAAGGCATCTTGCGCCATGTCTTTTTGTGCTTTCGTGCCGCCAACAAGCTTCATCATAATGTCAAAGCCTTGACGTTGATGGAAACTTTCTTCTTTGCAAATCCGCACCATTGCCCGTGCATAAGGCCCAAATGAACAATATTGCAAAGGCACCTGGTTCATAATCGCCGCCCCGTCAACCAGCCAGCCAATCGCGCCCATATCGGCCCAGCTTAGGGTTGGATAATTAAAGATTGAGGAATATTTAGCCTTGCCCGCCAGCAATTGTTCGGTCATTTCATCACGCGAAATCCCCAAGGTTTCCGCAGCGCAATACAAGTATAAACCATGCCCGGCCTCATCTTGCACCTTGGCCAAAAGAATAGCTTTACGCTCTAAGGTCGGGGCGCGCTTTATCCAATTGCTCTCCGGCAACTGCCCGACGATTTCTGAATGGGCATGTTGGGAAATTTGGCGGATCAACGTACGCCGATACCCATCAGGCATCCAATCCTTGGCCTCGATTTTAATATCTGCATTAATACGCGTCTGGAAGGCCCGCTCATCTGGCTCCATTTCTTCAAGATTTTTCACCTGGTTCCCGGTCGATTTTACCATTTGCGCGTACATAGCCAACCTTTCTAAAAGTGTTTCGTATTGCTTATACTATAAACCGACCGATCGGTCAAGAATAGCGTTTTTAGACACGCTCATAAATCGATGCAATCCCCTGGCCAACACCGATACACATGGCGGTCAAGGCATGGTCTTGCGTCCGTTGGTGCAATTCTTCTACAGCGCTCAACACCAGCCGCGTGCCGGACATGCCCAAAGGATGGCCCAGCGCAATAGCGCCGCCATTGGGGTTGACGTGGGCGGCGTCATCCGCAAGCCCCAACATGCGCATTGTCGCCAAAGATTGCGAGGAAAACGCTTCATTGATTTCAATGACATCCATCTGCCCGATTTTCAAACCCGATTTTTCAAGCACGCGCTGGGACGCAGGCCCCGGCCCGATGCCCATTATGCGCGGCGCAACACCGACCACAGCCCCGGTGACAAAGCGCGCACGGGGCGTCAGATTATGTCTTTTGACCGCTGCTTCCGACGCGACAATCAAGGCGCACGCGCCGTCATTAATGCCAGAGGCATTTCCAGCAGTAATCGTACCGCCCTGTTTGACAATCGGCCTTAATTTAGCCAGCGCTTCCAGCGAGCTGTTGCGCGGATGTTCGTCTTGGTCAAAAATTAAATCGTCTTGTTTTCGGCGCGGGATAGAGACCGGCACAATTTCTTTCGCCAAGCGGCCAGACTTAATGGCGGCTTCCGTTTTTTCCTGACTGCGCTTTGCAAACAAGTCTTGATCTATGCGCGAAATGCCGAAATCCTCGGCGACATTTTCCGCAGTTTTCGGCATGGCTTCACTGCCATATTCCGCGTCAAGCTTTGGATTGATAAACCGCCAGCCAAGGGAAGTATCATACATATCAACCTTGCGCGAATAGGCGCTTTCAGCCTTGGCCAGCACAAAGGGTGCCCGCGACATGCTCTCCACCCCGCCAGCAATGATCATATCCGCGTCGCCTGCCATAATTGCCCGCGCCGCCATGATGACACTGTCCATGCCCGACCCGCAAAGCCTGTTGATGGTCGAGCCGGGAACTTTGTCACCAAGCCCGGCCAGCAAAGCGGCCATGCGCGCAACATTGCGGTTGTCTTCGCCCGCCTGATTGGCACATCCAAGAATGAGATCATCAACCGCCTCCCAGTCGATATCCGGATTGCGCTGCTTAAGGGCGCGCAAGGGGATTGCCGCTAAATCATCGGCTCTCACCGTTGCCAGGCTGCCGCCAAACCTGCCGATTGGTGTTCGTATCCCGTCGCAAATAAAGGCATGTTGCATCTTATATATCCTCGTCAATAATGGTACCGCGAATTGTCCGCGACAGGCCTTGAAAAACCGCGACCTTGCGGCCATCTTCTCCGGTCACAAGCACACTATAGACGCCGGAACGGCCTTGCAATGCCACTTCGCGGGCTTCGGCCATGAGCGTCTCCCCAAGCCGCCCCGGGCTTAAAAATGATATGGACGCTTGCTGAGCGACGCTGACCTGGTTGCGCGAATTGCAAGCATAGGCAAA
>QIKS01000213.1 GCA_003233025.1 Hellea balneolensis
TCGCAGACATATTTTAAAATCCCTTTGCTTTCAGGAATTTGGCAATTTCTTTAAGGGCGTCATTGGCTTCTTTGAGGTGTTGCTCAAAGGCCTGCCAGACATGGCACATATGTGACCATGTTTGTAATTGCACATCCGTGCCGGCGCGCCGGGCTTTGACCGTGTAGCGCCGGGCATCATCATAGAGCATCTCTGCGCTGCTGGCCTGTATGAGGATGGGGGGTAAGTTGGAGAGATCGGCGTATATGGGCGATATTTCGGGGGCGGAGGGCGCAAAGCTTGTGCTTTTCCAAATCCCCAAAAGCAGAACCGGGCGCGGTAATTTCAACAAAGGTGCAACCAAAGGCTTGAGCATAATGTCGCTCTCTACATTTGCCCGCATGCTGGGGCTTGAACCGGTACTGTCTGTCATAGGCGACAGGGCGACAACAGCATCGGCGGGGCGCAAAGAATTATCGCGCACCCAATTTATGAGCGAAAGTGTCAGATTGCCGCCGGCACTGTCGCCTGCTACGGCTAGTTTTTTGACGGTGGCCGGGCCTTCGGGGCCGTTATCCAAAATCCATTTATAAGCTTGCCGGCAATCTTCAATCCCGGCTTTTCGGCTATTTTCCGGCATCAGGCGGTAATTAATGGCGCAGACACTGGCCCCGGTCAGCTCGGCCAATTTGGAGGTGATAGCCCGGTGGCTTAGGGCACTGCCGACCGTATTGCCGCCGCCGTGAATATACAAGATGCGCTTGTCAGGATCTGCTTTTTTGGCCCGCACCCATTCCCCGTCCATATTGCCGATTTGCAAAGGGGTGAAGCGGGACGGAAATTTGCGGGTTTTATTGTTTTCTTCAAACCGGGCGCGCTTGGCGGCAATGCTGGATTTTTCGCCGCCGCTTTGGGCTGGGCGGGTGAAGTTTTTATCGAGATACTCCAAAACAAATTTTTGCCCCTTGGATTTCGGATTGCCTTCAAAAGTAACGGGAATATCCTCATCATATTTGGCCAAATTTTCACCGCTTAAATAGCGGCTTACCATGACAAGGGTAATGACGGGAACGGCGATGGGGAGTAAATAGAGCATAATCATCCTGTTTTTTGCGTCAGTATAGCGGTTTTTTTCTGTGTGGCTAGCAAGTCTTCCTTGCTCCATAGGCTTGGCCCTGTTAACTGATTATTTGATTTTTATGGAGCCTCATTGTGAACGAAAAGAACACTGGCGTTACCGCCGATACTGTCAAAAAAATAGCGCGGCTCTCGCGCCTGCATGTGGAAGACAGCAGATTGTCTTATCTCGCTGATGAAATGAACGGTTTGTTGGCCTGGATTGAACAGCTCGGCGAGGTGGATGTCAGCGGGGTAAAGCCGATGACATCGGCTGTGCAAATGGAAGCGCCTTTGCGCAAGGACGAAATCACTGACGGCGGTGTGCGCGACAAGGTCTTGGCCAATGCCCCTAAAACCGAAGCCGGCTATTTCGTCGTGCCCCGGTCTGTGGAGTAGCTGATGTCAAAATTAACCGATCTTAGTTTGGAAGCGGCCTTGGCCGGATTAAAGGCCAAAGATTTTTCATCCCAAGAGATTACCAAAGCCCATATTGATGCTTGTATGGAAGCTGCGGATTTGAACGCTTTTATTACCACTGATTTTACCAATGCTATGAAGGCGGCGGAAAAGTCTGACGCCAAGCTCGCCAAAGGTGAGGGCGGAGCGCTTGAGGGCGCACCGCTCGGCATTAAAGATTTGTTCTGCACTGAAGGGGTCAAAACCACGGCGGGCAGTAAAATCTTGGGGGACTTCAAGCCCCAGTATGAATGCACGGTCACGGCTAATATGAAGCGCGACGGCATGGTGATGCTCGGCAAGCTCAATATGGACGAATTTGCCATGGGGTCTTCAAATGAGACTTCCGCATTCGGCCCCGTGGTCAATCCTTGGCGTAAAGGCGAAGACTTGGTGCCAGGCGGCTCGTCGGGTGGTTCGGCCTCTGCGGTGGCGGCCAATATATGTCTGGCCGCAACGGCCACGGATACGGGCGGTTCCATTCGCCAGCCCGCCAGCTTTACCGGCACGGTCGGGATTAAACCGACTTACGGGCGGTGCTCGCGTTGGGGGATTGTCGCCTTTGCCAGCTCCCTTGACCAAGCCGGGCCGATTACTCGCACGGTCAAGGATAGCGCCATCATGTTGCAATCCATGGCCGGGTATGATGCGAAAGACAGCACGTCGATCAATAAACCCATGCCCGACCTCTCAGCCGCCTGCGGCAAATCCATCAAAGGCATGAAAATCGGTATCCCCAAAGAATATACCATGGACGGCATGCCGCGCGAGATCGAAGACCTCTGGCAACAGGGTATTAAATGGCTGGAAAGCTGTGGCGCGGAGATTGTGCATGTTTCCTTGCCCCATACTAAATATGCCCTGCCAGCTTACTATATAGTAGCACCGGCTGAAGCGTCGTCTAATCTGGCCCGCTATGACGGGATGCGTTACGGCACGCGGGTTGAGGGCGATAATCTTTACGATACCTATGAGCGCACCCGCGCTGAAGGTTTTGGCAAGGAAGTCCGCCGCCGCATTATGATGGGGACATATGTATTGTCCGCCGGGTATTACGATGCCTATTATCTACAAGCCCAAAAAGTCCGCACAAAAATCGCGGATGATTTTAAGCAGGCTTGGGAGAAATGCGATGCGCTGCTAACGCCCACATGCCCCAGCGCGGCGTTCGCAGTAGGCCGTAAACTAAATGACCCGGTGACAATGTACCTAAATGACATTTTCACAGTCACGGCCAACCTGGCAGGCCTCCCCGCAATGTCGGTGCCGGCGGCTTTGGATAATAATGGCTTGCCGCTCGGCTTGCAAATTATAGGCCGGGCTTTGGACGAGGAGAGCGTATTTGCAGCCAGCAGTGCGCTGGAGCAATGTGCGGGCTTTACGGCCAAGCCAGAAAAAGAAAAGTGGTGGGTATAATGTTCACAGCAAAACGTGTCGCAGACAAGAAAAATTGGCTCTCCGGGCGGGATCATGATTGGGAGATCATTATTGGGCTTGAGGTTCATGCCCAAGTGGCATCAAATTCGAAACTGTTTTCAGGGGCAGCAACGCAGTACG
>QIKS01000036.1 GCA_003233025.1 Hellea balneolensis
TATTTGGCCTCAAATTCACCTCACCGGGGTGTGAAAACCTGCAAAATGCACTTTTAAGCTATTGGCAGGACACAATAGCGGTTGATAAACGGGCGCTCATTGCCCATATAGAAGAAGCTGGGTTGGCAAATACCATAAAACCATTCGCCCGAGAGCGCAATTTAATCATTGCAGCCATGGGCGGTGTTGACGCGGCGTTAACGGACCGCACAGTAAAATGGTTGGCAGAGGCCCGCAAATTGATGGGGCGCGAGGACGCGCACGGGGCCAGAGACGAGACACGCGGACGCTTGGCAGACACCATTCGTTCGGACAAAAGAGACGCATTACAGCGTTTGGCGCGGGCTTTAGGGCCGGAGAGATCCTAAAGTAGACGCGACGAACGAGACAGGACATAGCCCGCATACGTGAGGCACAAAATAAGGCTCCACCTGCCCTCTCGGGCGGGTACGGGCTTGTTTGGCGTTCTGGAGCCATGAATTGGAGCCAGGAATTAGGAGAAAATATATGGCAAAGGCGGCCACATCTAAAGCAAAAGCAAAAACCACCAAGGCGAAAACTAAAGTGGTGACTGAGAAACCTGCCCAGGATTCTGCACCTGCAGAGAAAACAACAATGCTTGACATGGACAATGTCGAGGTTAAGCGCATGATTGCCGTGGCCAAGAAAAGCGGCTTGCTGGCGACTTCAGAGTTGAACAAGCATCTAAATGCGGACGAAGTTACCCCGGACCAAATCGAAGTTACTTTATCGGAATTGTCTGAGCTAGGTATTTCCGTAGTTGACGACAAAGATCAAGGCGACACGTCCGCCAACACCTTGACCAAAGCTGATAGTCGTGTGGTCAAAGGCGGAAATTCAAAACCAGCCCATGACCGCACCGACGATCCGGTACGGATGTATCTGCGCGAAATGGGTACGGTCGAGCTATTGTCCCGCGAGGGCGAAATAGCCATCGCCAAGCGTATTGAGGCTGGCCGCGATACCATGATCAAAGGTCTGTGCGAAAGTGCGCTGACCTTTGAGGCTATCATGGTGTGGCGCGAGGAACTTGAGGAAGAGCGCATTTTACTGCGCGACATTATCGACCTGGACACGACCTATAATCTGTCCATTGGCAATGTTCAGGAAGACCGATCCGACGCCGCCGTGCGCCGCGAAAAGATCGAGCGCGGCGAAATCGAGCCTGAAAAGGGTGAGAAAATCGAAAAGCCCCAGCACGGCCCGGTTCTCAAGAAAGCTACCCATGCAGAGGGTGAAAAGACCCTTGAGGACGACGACGAGGAAGAGGAAGACGAAAAAATCAATCTGTCCATGGCCGCTATGGAAGCGGAATTGCGCGACGGTATTTTTGAAATTCTCAACAATATTGGCCGTGATTTTGCTCGTTTCCAGCAATTGCAGGACATGCATATCCGCGCCCGACTCAAGGGCAAAGCTTTGCGCAAACCGCAAGCGGAACAATATGCCGAATTGCAAAACATCATCATCAAAGAGCTTAAATCCCTACAGCTTAACAATGCCCGGATTGAGGCTCTGGTTGAGCAACTCTATGCCATTAACAAACGCCTGATTGGGCTTGAGGGTAAATTGATGCGCCTCGCCGACGGCAATGGCGTGCCGCGTCAGGACTTTCTGGCTTGTTATCTGGGCAGCGAGCTTAACCCTGAATGGGTTGAGGAATTGCGCGGAAAATCAGAAGCCTGGGACAGGTTTATCGGGCGCGAAAACCGCACCATCGAAAAACTACGGGCCGAAATCGCCGAGCAAGCCCAGGAAACCGGCGTGCCGGTTGACGAGTTTCGCCGCATTGTCCAGACGGTGCAAAAAGGTGAGCGCGAAGCCGCCCAGGCCAAGAAGGAAATGGTCGAGGCGAATTTACGTCTGGTGATCTCTATCGCTAAAAAATACACCAATCGCGGCCTGCAATTCCTTGACCTGATCCAAGAGGGCAATATCGGCTTGATGAAAGCCGTGGATAAATTTGAATACAGGCGCGGCTATAAATTCTCCACCTATGCCACATGGTGGATACGCCAAGCCATCACCCGCTCTATCGCGGATCAGGCGCGCACCATCCGTATCCCCGTCCACATGATCGAGACCATCAACAAGATCGTCCGCACCAGCCGCCAAATTCTGCACGAAATTGGCCGCGAGCCAACACCCGAAGAATTGGCCAAAAAACTGGCCATGCCTTTGGACAAAGTCCGCAAAGTCATGAAGATCGCCAAAGAGCCGATCTCTCTCGAAACGCCCATCGGCGACGAGGAAGACAGCCAGCTTGGTGATTTTATCGAAGACAGCAGCGCCATCCTGCCCATAGACGCCGCCATCCAGTCCAACCTGCGCGAAACCACAACAAGGGTACTCGCCAGCCTAACCCCTCGCGAAGAACGCGTCCTAAGAATGCGGTTTGGTATCGGGATGAATACCGATCACACGCTGGAGGAAGTCGGGCAACAGTTTAGTGTGACGCGGGAACGGATAAGGCAGATCGAGGCGAAGGCATTGCGAAAATTGAAGCATCCTAGTCGGTCAAGGAAGCTTAGGAGTTTCTTGAACCAGTAGGTGCGGGTGCAATAGCTTCGCCCTAAACTCGCTCATCCCCGTCTCCGCTCATTCCCGCGAAAACGGGGAACCAGTTAAACAATAATGTGCGAGCTTCGCTCGCTCTTTATTCGCTGGATACCCAATCAAGTTGGGTATGAGTGGTGGGTTGAGGTAATGGAGCCAAGTAAGCGCGAAATGCTATGAAACCTTATATATGATATGAAAACCCCGCCTTGACAAAACGTACGCAATCACGTACAGTTGAGCTATGAAAACATTATCCTCAACTGAGCTCCGCAAAAATTTGTCCAAACTTATGGATCAGGTTAATGACGATCATGAGCCTGTCATTGTTACACGGGCAAGCGGTAAGCCGGCCGTGCTTTTATCT
>QIKS01000305.1 GCA_003233025.1 Hellea balneolensis
TAGGTCGGGCGGCCGTGATTACATTGGCCGGAATGGGGGGTTGTTTCCATTTGGCGCAGCAGGGCGTTCATTTCCTGGGCGCCGAGACGCCGCCCAGCGCGGACGGAACCGTGGCAGGCCATAGTGCCGCAAACATGTTCAAAGCGTTCATTTAAAGACAAGGTTTCGTCGGTGTCGCGCAGATCATCGGCTAGGTCTCGCAGCAGGCCTTGGGCGTCCATTTCGCCCAGCAGTGCCGGGGTTTCGCGTACGGCAATCGCGCCGACACCGAAAGCTTCGATGATTAATCCCATGTCGGCCAGCTCGTCCCCCCGCGCCAAGACGCGCCCGGCGTCGTCTTCGCCCAGATCAACAATTTCAGGGATGAGCAAAGCTTGGCGCTCGACGCCTTTGCCGGCCATATTTTCCTTCATGCGCTCATAAACCAGTCGTTCATGGGCGGCGTGTTGATCGACAATGACAATACCGTCCTCGGTTTGGGCGACAATATAGGTTTCGTGCAACTGAGCGCGGGCGGCACCCAAAGGATGGGCCGGGCTTTCCCCTTCATAAGGGTGTTGCTCTGGCGTTGGTTGGCCGTAAGGCTCCGGGGCTTCTTCAACCTTGGCTGAAAACCCGTCGATAAGAGGCTGCATTGTTTGGTCGGGGCGGTGCGGCGCATTATAGCCGCCAAAATTTTGCCCCCGGTAGGGAAGGGACGTTTGTGGCTGGGCGCGTCCCAGAGCAAAGGCGCTGGTGGTTGTGCTGGCCCGGTGTCCGGCGCCGGCCAAAGCGTGGCGCAAAGCACCGACGATCAGGCCGCGCACCAGGCCGGGGTCACGAAAGCGCACTTCGGTCTTGGCCGGGTGGACATTGACGTCAACCAGATGGGGATCAAGGCTGAGATAAAGAGCGACGACGGGGTGGCGGCCCCGTGCCAGAAAGTCCTGATAGGCACCGCGCACCGCGCCGTATAATAATTTATCACGCACCGGGCGGTTATTGACAAACAAATATTGATGGGTTGAGCTGCCCCGGGAAAATGTTGGCAATCCGGCAAAGCCGGTCAGGGCAATTCCGTCGCGCTCGGCTTCGATGGTCAGGGCATTGCTGGAAAAATCAGCGCCCAAAATATCGGCCAGCCGTTTTAGCCGCCCGTCTTCGCCGCCAGGTTCGGCGGGCAGGTTTAAGGTTGTCCGCTTGCCATTATGCAGATTAAACCCGACATCAGGCCGCGCCATAGCCAGGCGTTTGACCATGTCGGATATGGCCAAATTTTCCGAGCGTTCGGTTTTTAGAAATTTAAGCCGGGCCGGGGTGGCGAAAAACAAATCTTGCACATCCACCCGCGTGCCCGACAAGCCAAAGCGCGGCGCCGGCTTGGGCGCGCTGACCGCGCCCGCCTCGACGTTCAAGCTCCAGGCTTCGCCGTCGTCCAGTGTCTGGGTGGTGATGGTCAGGCGGGCGACAGAACCGATAGAGGGCAAGGCTTCGCCGCGAAATCCCATGCTGGCAATATTGAGCAAATCCCAATTGCCGTTCTCGTCCGGGGATAATTTAGACGTGGCATGGCGCTCAATGGCCAAGACCAGTTCCTCGCGGTTCATGCCTTTGCCGTCATCGCTGACATGCAGGGAAACCCGCCCGCCTGCTTGGGTGCGGATGTCGATTTGGCGCGCGCCCGCGTCCAGAGCGTTCTCGACCAGTTCTTTGATGACGCTGGCCGGGCGCTCCACCACTTCTCCGGCGGCAATGCGGTTAATGGTTTGGGGGGGCAATCTGCGAATCGATATGGAGGGCGGTGACATAAGGGGGAGGATACGGTGTTTATGATACCCGGATCAAGTCTTGCGACAATTTGTTTAGGCTTCGTTTACTTCGGCGCTTTACATTCCCTTAATGTTTGAACGGAGATATATGTGCAAGGTATGGCCGCGGTTGATTTAGATTTGGATATGCTGGAAGAAGATATCACCCCCAAAGGGGCGTTGAAGCGTGCCGTCAGCGCAATCCTTATCGGCGGGTTTGGCGCCGTAATTTTAGCGGTGTTGGTCACGTTCTCGGCTTTTGACAATACGGGAGATACGGCAGGGTTGGCGACGGGTGCTGATAATTTCCTGGGCTCTCCCGGGGCCGGCCTGGCCAATTTCTTGTTGCAATTTTTAGGTTGGGCCGCATTGCCCTTGGGCCTACTTATGGTTTTCGCTGCCGCCAGAGCCGTGCTTAAACCACGCACTGATATTACCCGCCTGGACAGTATTTCGCGCACAGGGCTTTTGGTATTTAGCGTGGTTTTCCTGTCAACATTTCTAAGCGCATTTCCCATCCCGCAAAGCTGGCCCATGGCGACGGGCCTTGGCGGTTGGCTGGGGGACAGTATGTTTTTGTGGCTGCGCGGCTTGATGACATCGCTCAATATGGGTGTCGGGCTTGCCGGCGGGATTGCGGCTTTTTTAAGTTTCTGTGCGCTTGGATATTGTTTGGGACGGTTTGTCGGGCTTGTCGGCCGTGACGTGGCTTTGATTGTTGACGCGGCTGGTTTGATCTGGGCGATTTTCAGGGTGCGGATGGATCAATTCATACAATTTCTACGCCGCAGATTTCAAAAATCTTATGTTGACCCTTTGGAAAGAGCCGGCTTTGAGGATCGGCGTGTATGGGGGGAAGGGCCTGGCTATGGGGTCAATCCAGCCCCCAAACATACGCCGTCGTCGCAGGGAACCGAAGCCAAGACGGCCCCGCTAAAGCCTCGTAAACCTCGGGCTAAAACCTCGACACCTCAATTTCCTTCCAAAGGCAAATTTGTCTTGCCAGGTACGGATTTGCTTAAACGTCCCCCGCCGCGCATTGCGGTTACGGACACGGGCGCCTTGCAAAAATCAGCCGAGCAGCTCGGCGATGTTTTGGTTGATTTTGGCGTTAAGGGCGATATTGGCCAAGTGCGGCCCGGCCCTGTT
>QIKS01000186.1 GCA_003233025.1 Hellea balneolensis
GTTTTGCGTATAGGGGTCAAAAGCGATGGGCTGTGCCAAGGATAAGTTACACATGCCGATTTCATTGAGATCCAGAGTTTTCCCCGCTTCATGGGAGAAATCATTGACGTCTATTTTATATTTAAGATCGGTGACACTGGCCGAGACGGTTTTGTTACCGGTTTTCAGCAAATAGGTGCGGCCGGGGAAAAGCTTCTTTTCCGACATCCACAAAATATGCGCCTGAAATTGATCTGATTGCTCGGCTGGATTGGCAGTGTCACAGATAATGTCTCCGCGGGAAATATCAATCTCGTCATTTAAAGTTAGCGTGACGGCTTGATATTTGCGGGCCTTATCCAAACTCCCGTCCATCGTGACGATTTCTTTTATGGTTGAGCGTTTGCCCGAAGGCAGGACAATAATATCATCACCCGGTTTAATCTGGCCCGCGGCTACCGTGCCGGCAAAGCCGCGGAAATTGGCATTGGGGCGGTTGACCCATTGCACGGGCAGGCGGAATGCGCCCTGATCGGCACTTGTGTTGATATCCATCGTTTCTAAATGGCTCAGCAATGTTTGTCCCGCATACCAAGGCATATTTGTTGAAGGGTTGGTGACATTATCGCCGTCAAGTGCGGACATGGGGATGCAGGTGATGGCGTCAAAACCAAGATCGCTGGCAAAGGTGCGAAATTCCTCCTCAATCTCGTTAAACACCTTTTGCGAATAGCCAACCAAATCCATTTTGTTGACGGCAACGACGATGGATTTAATGCCGAGCAATGAGGTGATAAAACTATGGCGACGGGTTTGGATTTGCATGCCGCGCTGGGCATCAACCAATAATATGGCCACGTCTGCCGTCGATGCACCTGTGGCCATATTGCGGGTATATTGCTCATGGCCGGGCGTGTCGGCAACGATAAATTTGCGTTTTTGCGTCGAGAAAAACCGGTAGGCCACGTCAATGGTAATCCCTTGTTCGCGCTCCGCCGCCAGCCCGTCTACCAACAAGGCTAAATCAATTTCAGCCCCCGGTTTTTTGCTCGCTTTTTTCACACTTTCCAACTGATCTTCATAGATCAATTTGCTGTCATAAAGCAGGCGGCCGATCAGGGTTGATTTACCGTCATCGACACTGCCGCAAGTAATAAACCGCAACATGTCTTTGTGTTCGTGGGTTTTCAGATACTGCAAGATATCTGACGAAATTAAAGCTTGATTATGGGCCATCTAAAAATACCCTTCCGCTTTTTTGTCTTCCATACTGGCCCCGCTATCGCTGTCGATAACCCGCCCGGAACGCTCCGATGTTTTGGCCAGCAGCATTTCTTTGATAATTTCTGGCAATGTCGCTGCATTGCTGCGTTCTGCCCCGGTGAGCGGATAACATCCCAGGGTGCGAAAGCGCACCATTTCGGGGGTGGGGGTTTCGCCTTTTTCCAAAGGCATGCGCTCGTCATCCACCATAATCAGCACCCCGTCGCGCTCGACAACCGGTCTCTCTTTGGCCAGATAAAGATCAGGAATTTCGATTTTTTCCTTGTAAATATATTGCCAAATATCCAGCTCCGTCCAATTGGATAGCGGAAAAACGCGCATGCTTTCGCCCTTGGCAACCCGTGTATTATAAATATTCCAAAGCTCTGGCCGCTGGTTTTTAGGGTCCCAGCGGTGGTTCTCATTGCGAAAAGAAAATATCCGTTCCTTGGCCCGTGATTTTTCCTCATCGCGGCGCGCCCCGCCAAATGCCGCGTCAAACCCGTATTGGTTCAAAGCTTGCTTTAGCCCTTGCGTCTTCATGATATCTGTATGCACAGCAGAGCCATGACTGAACGGCCCAACATTTTGGGCCAGGCCGTCAGGGTTGGTATGAACAATCAGATCAAGCCCCAATTCTTTGACGCGGCGATCGCGAAAGGCAATCATCTCCTTAAATTTCCAACCCGTATCCACATGCAAGAGAGGGAAGGGAGGCTTGGCCGGATAAAATGCTTTTAAGGCCAAATGCAACATGACAGAGCTGTCCTTGCCGACACTATAAAGCATGACCGGATTTTCGCACTGGGCAACAACCTCACGCATAATATGGATGCTCTCCGCTTCCAGTCTTTGCAAATGGCTTAATTGTCCGTCGGTGGTCTGGCTTGGTTCGGCGCTGCCTTCCAAAACCGCCAGTTTCTCAAAAGCGCTTGCCAAAGTTTTCAGCGTGCATTGCCCGCCATTTTTAAGCCGCGCCAAGCCCTTGCCATCATTGAGCAATTTGCGCGAAACGGTCGAAAGCGACTGCCCACTTTGCGTTGCCAAGCTCTCCGCCCGCTCAATCAATTTTTCAATATCAGCCATAAATCATGGGACAAATCCCACCTTTCGCATTATTTCAAGTGTTATATGGATAAAATAATGCGAAATACAACAAAAATATGGGATTTATCCCACATTATTTTCCGTGCACATATATTTTCCGTCCCCGGAATAAATCCAGGGACGGGAATGTGTGGGTGGGGGCGGAACGAAGGGCGCGGTATTAGCCGGATTTTGCGCGCTTGGCCAATGCATCGAAACTTGCCGGAAAGGGCGGGCGTTTAATATAGCGACCTGCGCCTTCTACCGCCCGTAAATCACCGTCGACCCATGTGAGTTCGCCGCGGCTGATGGTGTGGGTGGCCAGGCCCTTGACCTGCATGCCTTCGAAAATATTGCTGTCAATATTTTGGTGATGGGTTTTGGCGGAGATGGTTCTTGTGGCCTCGGCGTCCCAGACGACAATATCGGCGTCGGCGCCAATGCTGATCGTGCCTTTGCGCGGATAGATGTTAAATATTTTCGCCGCATTGCTCGACGTGGCCGCAACAAATTCATTGGGTGTCAAACGTCCCGTGCCCACCCCGTGGTGCCACAGGACGGACATCCGGTCTTCAATCCCTGCCGTGCCGTTGGGGATGAGGGTAAA
>QIKS01000035.1 GCA_003233025.1 Hellea balneolensis
TCGCCGGCTCCAGCAATGACAATGCTTTAAGCGAGATGGAAAAATCCATGCAAAAAGCCGCCCCGACAGATTACGACGAGTGCATTGCTTGCCAGTAGGGGCAGGCCGCCCATGCATCCTTTTATAAAACCCACGGTTTTCTTTCCTCTCCCCCATGATAGGTCGAGCAAAGCAAGGGCGTCGGGAGATAAATAGGGCCGGGAAATTTGAACCGGGCAAGGCGGCAAGGGTGCGAGGTCATCTCTCATAATTCCTGCGTGCAATTTTGTATTTCTTCCCTTATATTGCCCCTATGAAAAGGGTGATTCGTAACCCCCAATGCTTAAAGGACAAATATGGCCGATCCTGCTGCTGGCGAAAATGAAGACTATGGTGCGGATAGCATTAAAGTGCTTAAGGGGCTTGATGCGGTGCGCAAGCGTCCGGGCATGTATATTGGCGATACCGATGACGGGTCGGGCCTCCATCACATGGTCTATGAAGTGGTCGACAATTCTATCGATGAAGCGCTGGCCGGCCATTGCGATATTGTCAATGTAACCCTGCACAGCGACGGTAGTGTATCGGTACGCGATAATGGCCGGGGCATTCCGGTGGAAATGCACGAAGAAGAAGGCATGTCTGCGGCGGAAGTGATTATGACCCAACTGCATGCAGGCGGGAAATTTGATAGCAATTCCTATAAAATTTCCGGCGGGTTGCACGGGGTGGGAGTGTCGGTGGTTAATGCATTGTCCTCCGTGCTTGATCTGACCATTTGGCGCGGTGGTAAAGTCTACGAAATGCGCTTTGAACACGGCGACGCAACCGCAGCTCTCAAAGCTACCGGTGACGCGCCGGTTGACAACGGCAAAGCGTTCACGGGAACACAAGTGCGGTTTTGGCCTTCCGAAGGTACATTCTCCATGGTCGAATTTAGCTATAATACACTGGAGCGACGCCTGCGTGAATTGGCATTTCTAAATTCCGGCGTGCGCATTGTGCTCACCGATGAGCGCGGTGAAGACCCGGTTTCAACGGAGCTTTATTATGAAGGCGGCGTTGAAGCTTTCGTTCGCCATCTCGATGCCAATAAACAGCCCCAACTCGAAAAGCCGATCACCGTCAATAAAGAGGGCGACGGCGGGGTCACCGTTGAGGCGGCCTTGTGGTGGAATGACGGCTATCACGAAAATGTACGCTGCTTTACCAACAATATCCCCCAGCGCGACGGCGGCACCCATCTGGCCGGTTTTCGCGGCGCTCTGACCAGGGCGGTTAATAAATATGCAGCCCAGTCCGGCGCCACCAAAAGAGAAAAAGTGACCATTAGCGGCGATGATGCCCGCGAAGGCCTGACTTGCATTTTATCGATCAAAGTGCCTGACCCTAAATTTTCCTCCCAAACCAAAGACAAATTGGTCTCCTCCGAAGTGCGCCCCATCGTTGAAAGCATTATCGGTGAAGCCCTAAGCGATTGGTTTGAAGAAAATCCGGCGGAAGCCAAATTGGTCATGCAAAAAATTATCGAAGCCGCCGCCGCTCGTGACGCAGCGCGCAAAGCTCGGGACTTAACCCGGCGCAAATCGGCGCTCGACATTGCCTCCTTGCCCGGTAAATTGGCCGACTGCCAAGAGCGCGACGCTGCCAAAGCCGAAATATTTATCGTGGAAGGGGACAGTGCTGGCGGCAGTGCCAAACAGGCGCGCAACCGTCAAAACCAGGCGATCTTGCCCCTTAAGGGTAAGATCCTCAATGTCGAGCGCGCCCGGTTTGACCGGATGCTTTCTTCCCAGGAAATCGGCACCATGATTACGGCGCTGGGCACCGGTATTGGCCGCGATGATTTTGACATTGAAAAATTGCGCTATCATAAAGTGGTGATTATGACCGACGCCGATGTTGACGGCGCTCATATCCGCACCTTGCTGTTGACGTTCTTTTATCGGCAAATGCCCGAATTGATTGAGCGCGGCTATCTGTATATCGCCCAGCCGCCGCTCTATAAAGTAGAGCGCGGTAAATCCGTGCGCTATATTAAAGACCAGGACGAGTTGGATGATTATCTGATCGAAATGGGCGCATCGGGCGCGACCTTAACTCTTGGCAGCGGCGCGGTCATTGCCGGTGAGGATTTAAAACGCCTCAGCCACGAAGCGCTGATCGCTCAAGGCTTGATCGACAGGCTGAAATCAAAAGCTGCCGATGATATTATTGCCCAATTGGCTATATCCGGTGCGCTCGGCCCCGACGCCGGGCAAGAGCAAGCCGTCGAGGCGGCAAGGCGTTTGGATGTTATTGCCGATGAAGGCGAAGATGGGTGGTCAGGCAGCTTCGATACGGACGGCGCTTTGGTGATGGAACGCGATGTTCGCGGTGTTACGGAACGGGTGGTTTTGCGCCCGTCCTTTAGGGACAGCGCCGATGCCCGCCGGCTTCATAAATTGGCCAAACCCTTGAAAGAAACTTACGGCAAGCCCGCAGTCTTTCGCAGAGGCGACGAAGCACAACTTGACATTTACGGCCCGGCGCAATTGCTCGCAATTATTTTTGCCGGCGGTCGCAAAGGCTTTAAAATTCAGCGCTATAAGGGGTTGGGCGAGATGAACCCTGACCAACTTTGGGAAACTACATTGGACGTCAATGCCCGCACATTATTGCAAGTGCGCATCGAAACTGCCGACGGCGCCGATGAGCTATTTACCAAATTGATGGGCGATGTCGTCGAACCCCGCCGCGACTTCATCGTCGCAAATGCGTTGGACGCGGATGTGGATAGTTGAGGACTTTATAAAACCTAGATTGTGCCGTAACGTGGCTACAAATTCTCTACGTATTATTGCGTGTGAAATATACTCTTGGGGCTGCCCCAAATAACCAAGTCAAATACCTCTTCAATTGTCACGGGCTAAATGGCTTTTGTGCTTGGAGCAAAGCGTGGGCATGGGTTATACATCTTCTTGAAAGCGCCCTATGAGTAACGCAAGAAAACCCAAGGCATCTACGCGTTTTCAAGCATTATCCGAAGCGGCTCATATTTACGGAGAGCGCAGTTTTGATAATTATGCACAAATTCGCTCTTTGGCTGAACGCATAAGTTCAGGCTTGTGCGCCTATATGGGCCATGATCAGCAATGCGTGTTCCTTGTGCCGTCCCAAGCCCAGAATTATGGCTCTGGCGCTTTTTCGGTGGCAGGCAAAGGGTTTTTACCCTTAGAGCCGATCAGCTTTGGGCTTGGCGTCAGGGTATCAAAATCCGATGATTTTATGCGGCTTGTGCTGACATGTCGCAAAGAGGGCAATAAAATTTTTATGCAAATTGAAGATAAGCAAAATTTTGATTTTGATGTGCCGTTCAATGAGAGCGATCTTGCCGCTTGCCTGGAAGGCTTATATCAATATCTTTTATCGTGGTTTGAAGACCGGGTACAACAATATGACCACGGCAATTACGGTTCGACGGATATCGGTTTTGACATCCAACGTATTGAACCCGAAACATAAAAACCGATGTCCGAAGCCGTACATACCGTTACCAATTTATTGCCATTTAAAATCGCTTTGATCGGCGTTTTGGGCATTGGTGCCCAATGGCTGGCCTGGAAATTACAGCGCCCGGCGATTGTGTTAATGGCCATCGCCGGATTGCTTTTTGGGCCTTTATTGTCCTGGATTTTTACACTTCCCTTTGTCCAAAACACCGACGGTTTGCGAGGGATTGTCGATGCATTTCGACTTAATCCGGAGCAAGATTTCGGCGACCTCTACCGGCCTATGGTCGGGATAGCTGTGGCGATCATCTTGTTTGAGGGCGGGCTTAATTTGCGCTTTAAAGATTTGCGCGACGCCAGCCACGCGGTCACACGCATGGTTTTGGTTGCCGCGCCCATTGCCGCCGTGCTCGGGGCTATTGCTGCCCATTATATTGTCGGCTTGCCGTGGGATATTTCCTTCATGGTCGGGGGGTTATTTGTTGTTACCGGCCCCACCGTGATTTTGCCCCTGTTGCGCCAAGCCCATCTTCCGGGCCGATCGGCTGCAGTGCTGAAATGGGAGGGGATTGTCAATGATCCCTTGGGCGCCCTGTTCGCGGTGGCGGGTTTTGAATTTATCCGCTTTACCGCCATGGGCGAAAATATCCAATTT
>QIKS01000118.1 GCA_003233025.1 Hellea balneolensis
TCTTTGAAAAGCTGCGGCGATGTTATCAGATAGCCAATGAAGGCACCAAACACTGTTCCTGCTGCTAATGTGTACCAAAAACTAACCCGGTTGCTGATCACCTCCCAAGCCCCTTCGGCCAAAACACGAAGCTTAAAGGGCCGTTTGTATTGCGGCTTTAGGGTCTCTGGTTGTCTGAGGCCAAACCAGACACAAACCACCGCGGCATGGATCAGCAAAAAGACAAAAATAAACCGCCAGGGCATAAGAAATGAAAGCCCTTGCCCAAGGGCGGGTGCCAAGGCCGGCACAAGAATGAAAAACCCCATAATGATCGAGGTGACTTGCGCCATCGCCCGGCCTTTATAGAGATCGCGAATGATCGAGAACGAAACAATACGCGGCGCGGCGCCCCCAAAGCCCTGTAAAAACCGCCCCCATAACAATGTGTTGAAATCCTGGGCCAGCGCACAAACAATCGTACCGATGATAAACACGACAAGGCCGCCATAAATAGCCGGTTTGCGCCCGGTTGTGTCCGATATTGGCCCATAAATCAATTGACCAATAGCCATGCCCAAAAACATGGAGCCAATAATAAATTGCGCCGCATTGGCGTCTTTAGCCCCCATTTCGACAGCCATAACATCCATCATTGGCAGCATGATATCAATGGACAGGGCGACCATGGAGATCAAAAATGCCATCAACGCCGAAAATTCCGTCAAGGACAATTGGGGTTTGAGATGTGGTGCCTTTGTTAGCATTCTGCCTCAATAGACTTATTTATTACAAGAACAAGGATAAAGAAAAGGGAAGGAAATTGTGTGGCTTCGCCTTAGCGTGCAAGCGCCGCCGTTTTTAGCGCCTTGTTCAGCGCATCCACTGCGAAACCCGGGTGTTCCAGGGGGTGAAAATGGGCAGCGTTTTTATGAAATTCGTATCTGTTTGCACCAATAATTCGGTGCATTTTTGCTCGTGTTGTTGAGGTGCTAGCGCCGTTAATACCAAAATAAATCAACGTGCTGGCGGCGGGTAATTTAGCGGCGGCGCGGTAAATATTATTGCCTTGAGCGGCGTAAATCGCTTGCTCCCACAAAGGGTCACAGGCCAGTTTTACGCCGTTTTCAGTGGCGATAAGGCCGCCTTGCAGATAATCCAAAAGCGTGGCGTCAGAAATGTTTTTAAACGTACCCCGTCGGCGATAGCGCGCAAATGCTGCTTCGAGGCTGTCAAATTGCGCCCGGCGTTTGCCAGCGCGCCTGGCCATAGGAAAGCGGTTTTTAATAAATGTCAACCCACCGGGGAGATAGGGAAATATCTGCATGAACGGCGGCAAGGTGACGGCGTCAAATGCACAGACCCCGCTGGTTCGCTCGGGCAGTTCTGCCGCAGCCAGCACACTGATTGCCGCCCCTAAGGAATGGCCGGAAAGAACAATTTTTCCTTTCGTATGCCGGTGTATGAACTGGACGACATCGTGCGTAAACACGCTCCAATTGCGTGGGTTTTTGCTGCCGAGCGGCAAGGCTGACATGCCGTGGCCGCGCAAATCCAATGCCACAGCATGGACACCCAGCTCGTGTAATATTACGTGGTAGCTTAAGGCGTTAAACCCGTTAGCGTGCAGGAAAACCAGCTTGAGCGGGTTTGCGGTACGGCCAAAATGGACGGCGGAAATTTGTCCGTCGGCCAGATCATATGCGCGGCGTTGATAATTCATTCGTCGGTCATGAGCGTCATTTTCTCGTCTTGTGCCAACGCTGCGTCCAAAGTATTTAAAAGATCTTTGCGAGACTTTATTTTCGTGCCGGCAAATGCGTTCATGCTGAGAAGCTTTAAAGCTTTAGCTGTCCCCATCGCCGTTTGCATCAGCTTGTCTGCTGGAACAGTTTTATCTAAAAACCCGGCGCGCACAGCGTCTTCGGGGCCAAAGATTTCGCCGCAAATAAGAGAGCGGTTGAGATAGGTTTTGCCAACAAATTCCCGCGCTAGCTCAATACCAAAATGATGCATGACCATGCCGATTTGGGTCTCGTTAAGTCCGGTTTTTATTGCGCCGTCAACACCAATGCGCACGTCACAGGCCAGCAGTAAAAACGCACCCATGGCAATAGCGTGGCCCGCAGGGGCGGCGATCACCGGGGTTGGAAACTTCAAAATACGCAAAGCCAATTTTGAGCCTTGGCAGGTTAAATTTCGCGCATGTTCAGGCCCGGACATCATGATTTTAAGGTCAAAGCCGCCGGAAAATACGCCGCCGTCCCGGCCGGTGAAAATCACGACGGCCTTGTCTTTTTCCGCCCGGTCAAAGGCAAGCTCCAAAGCGTCCAACATGTCCGGCGACAACACATTGGCTTTGCCGTCGTCCATAGCAATAATGGCAATGCCGTCGCCCAGTGTATAGCTAACAAGTTCGCTCATAATGCCTCCTAAGCCAGGGCCAGTTTGAAGTTTTTACGGGTCAGGCGAGGGGTTATTTCAAGGCCGATAACAGCTTGCGCGCCAATTGATTTTAGCAGGTTTTCCGCCTGGGCTTTATCATCGCCCGACAGGCTTGATACATGATCGCAAACTCTTTGTAGCATCCACAAGCAATAGGGAATGACACCCCGGCTTTCCAGCGCGCCGCCCATATCAACTTCGTGCATACCAATAGTGCGAGGCACTTCCTCGGCGTCCGGGTTTTCTTTATGCCAATTTTGTAAATGCTCATGGGTTGAAAGCAAAATTGGTAAATGTTGCTTGGCAAATATTTCAAGCAAAGGCAACAGCGTGTCTGGCACCAGGTCGTCCTTGATAAATTCGCCAGCGAGCGGATGTTGCGGCCCGTGGGTGCGCAGGCACCAATCAGCCACACGCGGTGCAATCTTCTTCATCATTTCACCAGACGCCGGGTCGCGGTAATTATGGGCGTAGAGCGGGCCAAGCA
>QIKS01000075.1 GCA_003233025.1 Hellea balneolensis
ATGCTTTATGAATGGCTCGCGCCCTATGCTGAAGAATTTCAACTGTTTAATTTATTCAACTATATCACATTTCGTGTCGGGGGCGCGATCATGACGTCCATGCTCATCGCCTTTATTTTTGGCCCGAAACTGATTGCGATTTTGCGGGTTCGCCAAGGCAAAGGACAACCCATCCGCGAGGACGGCCCGCAAGATCATATCATTAAAAAAGCAGGTACGCCGACAATGGGGGGCTTGTTGATCCTGATCTCGATTTTGATCTCGACACTGTTATGGGGCGATATGCGCAACCCTTATTTATGGATCGTCCTTTTGGTGACCATTGGTTTTGGTTCCATCGGGTTTGTTGATGATTATCTGAAAGTCTCGCGCCAAAACCCGAAAGGTTTAGACGGCAAAATAAAACTGGTGTTGGAGTTTTTTATTGCCGCTTTGGCCGTCTATGCGGTGACATTGGCTGCGCCAAATTCGCCGTCTCATTTTAGTACGGGCCTGGCCATACCTTTTCTTAAAAACACGCTCCTGCCTTTGGGGATTTTCTTTATTCCCTTTGGCTGCATTGTCATTGTCGGTGCGTCCAATGCGGTTAATATGACGGACGGTCTGGACGGTCTGGCCATTGTTCCGGTTATGATTGCCGCTGCCAGTTTTTCTGCCATTGCCTATTTGGTCGGCCACGCAATTTACGCGCCTTATCTGGGTGTGCCCTTTGTGCCGGGCAGCGGGGAGATTACCATTGTTCTTGGTTCGCTCTTGGGCGCAGGGCTTGGCTTTCTTTGGTATAATGCGCCGCCGGCCATGATCTTCATGGGCGATACCGGTTCCCTGGCTTTGGGCGGGGCTTTGGGCAGTGCGGCTGTTGCCACTAAACACGAGATTGTTCTGGCGATTATTGGCGGTTTATTTGTGTTGGAAATGGTGTCGGTTATTGTTCAAGTTGCTTCCTTTAAGCTGACGGGAAAACGCGTTTTTCGTATGGCGCCCATTCATCACCATTATGAGAAAAAGGGTTGGGCGGAGCCGACCATTGTTATTCGTTTTTGGATCATTGCCGTTATTTTGGCCATGATCGGACTTTCAACCTTAAAGCTTAGGTAAGACCATGATTATAGCGCACACCTTCAAGGGAAAAACCGTCGCCGTCTTCGGACTGGGTCGCTCAGGCGTCACGGCCAGCCTGTCCTTACAGGCCGGCGGGGCAAAGGTTTTGGCTTGGGACGATAATAAAGACGCGCGCACGGCAGCCATAAACCAAGGCGTGCAAGCCGCCGATCTTAAAACTGCGGACTGGACAAAGATTGACGAATTTGTTCTCTCCCCTGGCGTCGCCGACGATTTACCCAGCCCTCATTGGAGTGCCAAGCTGGCCAAAGCAGCAGGCACACCGATAATTTGTGACATCGAGGTATTTGCTCGCGAAGTCCTGGCGCGGGCGCCAGAAAGACGGCCAAAAATCATTGCTATTACTGGAACCAACGGGAAATCAACGACAACGGCGCTGATTGGCCATGTGCTAAAATCCTGTGGCCGGGACGGACAAATTGGCGGTAATATCGGGCGCGGGGTTTTGGATCTGGACGATATCCACTCCGGCGTTTATTATGTTTTGGAATTATCATCATACCAGTTAGAGCGAACATTTTCCCTCAAGGCCGATGTGGCGATTTTCCTAAATCTGACGCCCGATCATTTGGCACGCCACGGGACTATGGCCCGTTACGAGCAAGTCAAATGCCAAATTTTTAACAACCAAACAAGTTCCGACACTGCGGTTATCGGCGTGGATTGTCCGGAGGGCGAAAATATTTGCTCTAAACTCATCGCCCAAAATGGCCGGCGGGTTGTGCCAATTTCAGGCCGCCGCTCCTTGGGGCGCGGGGTGAGTGTTCTGGGTGGCAAGCTACATGATGTGATGGGCAGGACATGTGAAATGGTCGTGGATTTTGCTGATGCGCAAGGTTTGCCGGGGGAACATAATTGGCAAAATGCGGCGGCCGCATACGCTGCTCTTCGGGCTGTGGGTTTGGACGCCAAAGTGATCGGCAAGGCCATTCTCGGCTTTGGTGGTTTGGCGCACCGGCTTGAAAATATCGGCATGGTTGGCCCGGTTCGTTTTGTCAATGACAGCAAAGCGACCAACCCGCAAGCGGCTAAACAAGCTTTGCAAACCTATGATAATATCTATTGGATAGCCGGGGGCAGCGCCGATAAAGACGGCATTGAAACCTTGTCCCCGTGTTTTAAAAACATTAGTCGCGCCTACTTGATCGGGGAGACGGCCAAGGATTTCGAGCGCACATTGCGGGCGGCAAAAACCCCGGCGAAAATTTCCGGTGAGTTGCGCATGGCGATTTTGTGCGCCGTCAAAGATGCTTTGGCATCGAAGGCCAAAAACCCGGTTGTTTTGCTTTCCCCCGCTTGTGCCAGCTTTGACCAATTTAAGGATTTCGAAGCTCGCGGCGATGCTTTTCGCACATTGAGCCTTGAAATTGTCAATATTTATGAGCGTGAAAAACACAATGCCAACCTGCAAGAAGGCGCAGCCTAACCATGTTGTCACGGGCACGCACAGACCAGAGCTTGCTCGTGGAATGGTGGCGCAGTATTGACCGGCCAACATTGATGATTTTCGTCGTTTTACTGATTATTGGTCTGGTTTTGTCCATGGCGGCCAGCCCGGCGGCGGCCAACCGTTTGTCTTTGGATAACCCGTTTCATTATGTATACCGCCAGAGCTTGTTTGTGATTATGGGGGTTGTCGGCGCATTTATTGTCTCTTTGATGAGCATTGAAAATGGCCGCAGACTGGCCGTGTTGTCGCTTGTCGGTGCGACCATATTATTGCTGGCATTGCCGGTGATCGGATATGAGGTCAAGGGGGCGGTGCGCTGGATTTCTATGGGGCCAT
>QIKS01000257.1 GCA_003233025.1 Hellea balneolensis
TAGTCTGCAAAAATCTCATCAATAAAACCATCAACACCTTCTGGGCGTTCACAGAAATATTCCACGACAACCTCATCCAATGTTCTATAATCTCGTTTTGTCATGGCCTTCACTTTTTAATTCGCGCACGGCTTGTTGCAAAATATAGTCATGGGAAATACCTTAACAGTAGCGACCTACGCCAACATCACTATAACCTTTCAATATGGATTTGCGCAAACCATAATCACGACCAGCAATGTCACCACTATTAACTTTCATTTTGAATGAACTGTAAATTTGATTGTGCCGCCAACAGCTTCAATATTCTTACGAAGTATTGCCAGTAATAAATCACTTTGCCGCTCCATTAAGCTAATCGTGCTTGGCGATCTTTCGAGTTTTTCCGCTAAATCACGTTGCGTTAATTTATGTGCCTTGCGTAAACCTTTGAAAGTTTGGTAGTCACTATGTTCCATGATTTATAATTCTCTCTGTGAAGTTATGTGCGCTTTTTCAAGGGAAGATTGCACCATAAATGCCGAACGCGTCAGGCCGCTTTTTTGCGCGGCGGCGTCAATCGCCGCGAGCGCATCATCCATAGCAGAGACATTAAAGCGCACCTGCTTAGGTCGTCCAGCATAGGAAACAATAAAAGCCACGCCGCTTTGAAACACAGGGTCGATCATGACATCATCCAAAGGGGACGGGGCAGGAATAGTGTCCTTATCCTCAATCATACCTTCAATGTGGAATGCCAAAGCCTCGATTGCCATGTCTTTGGCGTCCTCCAAGGTTCTTCCAGCCGTTACACAGCCCGGAAAATCAGGGAAGCTAACGCCGAATTGGCTATCCGCTTCTTTGTGAATAATCGCAATATAATCCATTTGCTTATCCTTTCTCTTGGCGGGCTAGAATTTAAGCCCGCTTTGTCTTTCAATGCTTGTAACCGTCCCCTTGGGAAGGTCTTTCTTGGGGTGCGGAACTGTTACGCGCCCCTTTTTGTTAGGATGCTTGAATTGAACATGGCTGCCTTTTTGTGCGACCTCATACCATCCGTCTTTTTTCAACGCCTTAATGATTTGTCTGCTATTCATTATTCATCCTCACTGTCTATATTTACACATATTGTGTGTATTAGTCAAGAAATAATACACACTTATTACACACCTTGTTTGCTGTTTTATGGTTCTGGTGATTGACCTCTCATATAGTTTTGCCGATCAATATCCAAACCGCGCCGCATATGGTTAGCTCTTTCCTGTATTCGAAGCTTGAAAATCTCGATGTGCTTGCGTTCCTTTAAGTGCATAAATACCAATTCATCCATGTCTTTGCTATCTTGCCTGAATGTGACGTAAGCCTCACGTTCATTCTGGTTTTGAATGCGTTTGTGCTCACCGCGCAGTCTATCCCAAACACCACTAATGCCAGCGCGAAAACGTGCTTGCCGCATTTTATTGTCACGAATGCGGCGTTTTTCTTGCGCGGCCTTTAAGGCTTCACGTCCAACCTGTTGGCGTTTCACCAAATCGCGGTGACGCATATCAAACTTATCATTTTTGGCATTGGCGCGGCGGGTTAAATCATCTTGCAGGTGCTTTAACATGCCCTGCATATCTGCCCGAATAAGGTCTTGGGTTAGTGCTATGTGTTGGCGTAATGTTGCACCGTAACGGTTCTACCCTCATGGATTTATACAAAATCATGGGACAAGGCGCAGATGGTGACTTGGTGAAATATGGTCGCGAGAAGCTCCCGAACGCTCTTGACCTCCTTAAAGGATGAAAAACACACCTTAACAAACTGTCCAATTTAGCAGGACCACCTCAGCCTCTTGTATAAAACTAAAAACTATCGAACATCGGCGCTTGCAATACCGCAAGGCCATAGCTTAATATCAATCAACAATAGATGAGCAATCTCTCTCTTAGTGCAGGCCTAAATCTGTGCCATTTTATATGAAGACGGACAGGTTCAATTGACCGAAACTTTAACGCACCCTTATTCGGGGACAGCCTTTAGGACGCTTTTGTATGTCTAAGAAGAATAAAATACAACGCCCCAAAGCGAGGCGACCGCGGGGGTTTGAGGATAAATCCGCCGATGTGCTGCGGGCTGAAACCCGGTTGATTGAGGCGGCGTTTAGCGTTTATGATGCAAACGGGTTTGAACCATTGCAAACGCCCGCGTTTGAATATGCTGATGCGCTCGGCAAATTCCTCCCCGATGATGACAGGCCCAACACCGGCGTATTTGCTCTGCACGATGATGATGAGCAGTGGATGGCTCTTCGTTATGACCTGACCGCGCCTTTGGCCCGGTATGTGGCCGAGAATTATAATGATTTGCCCAAACCTTATCGCCGCTATCAGGCGGGCTCGGTGTGGCGCAACGAAAAACCTGGGCCGGGACGGTTCCGGGAATTCATCCAGTGCGACGCAGACAGTGTCGGCGCACCCGGCGCGGCGGCAGACGCTGAAATGATCATGCTGGCGGCGGATGTCATGGGTGCGGCGGGGCTGGACACGGGCCAATATATGGTGCGGGTTAATAACCGCAAATTACTGGACGGGATTTTGGAGGCCTCCGGTGTACCGAGCACCGAAGCCGGGGCCGCGCAACGCTTGCAAGTTTTGCGTTCCATCGACAAGCTTGACCGGCTCGGCGCGGACGGTGTTGCCGCTTTGCTCGGCGCGGGTCGCAAGGACGATAGCGGTGCCTATACTGAGGGCGCAAAATTGGACACCAGTGCCATCAAGGCGGTGCTCGGATTTACCACCGCTAGCGACATCGATAGAGATAAAACTTTGCGCACATTGGAAGCATTGGTCGGTGCATCAACACACGGCAAGGCCGGAGTTGAAGAACTTAAACTGATCGACGACATCCTCACCGCTTGTGATTACGGGCCGGGCAGGGTGGTGTT
>QIKS01000097.1 GCA_003233025.1 Hellea balneolensis
TGCAATGAAATTCTTCAGAGCGTCCAAATCCGCGTCACTTGTTGGCCCCGCGCCCAAAGCATGCATGACAAGCTCATTAACATTGCCGCGAAATGCCGTTTTTACCAGCCGGCTTAACAATTTACTTTGGGTGTGTTGGGCCGGTTGGGCGGCGCAATACAGGAAAGATTTTCCCGCCCCCGGCCGGCGCGTCACCAAGCCTTTGTCCTGCATTCTTTGTATTTGTTTGAGAATAGTTGTGTAGCCAACATTTTTGTGCGCGGAGATATCTTCGTGCAACACACGAACGCTGCATGGCTGCTTGCTCCACAATATTTGCAGAATTTCAACTTCCGCTTCGGATGGTTTTTTATCTGACATACTTTCCCCTTCTCATGAGATATCATTTATACGACACTCGTCGTTATGAAAAGTTACAATTGAGAAAGGTTGGGCGAAAACCGCTAAAGAGTTAAAGAAAACACTTGCCGAGCCCGATGATACAGTGTCTCTTGTTTCGGACAATAATTTTTAGGGGAATTTTATGACTGATGCTGTTATTCCGACTGGAGAGAAAACCATTCTAGGCCATCCGCGTGGGCTGTTTATTCTGTTTTTTACCGAAATGTGGGAACGGTTTTCCTATTATGGTATGCGTGGACTTCTCATTATTTATCTAACGCAACATTTTTTGTTTTCCGACGAAAAATCTGCTGTTATCTACGGCGCTTATACCGCGCTGGTTTATGTGATGACGATTATTGGCGGCACACTGGCTGACAGATATTTAGGGGCGAGAAAAGCGGTAACATTTGGGGCTATTCTATTGGTTATGGGCCATTTTGGTATGGCGTTTGAAGGCAGCGGCTCCAAAGAAGTTATGTCAATTAATGGTGCCGAGTATCAAATCACGTTGAACGGGCGTGGTAGTGGTAAAAATATAAATCAGATTATTGTTGCGCCTGACGGCGCTGTTTCAGATATTTCGTTTTCGGCTGACGCCAAAAATATTCTGGTTGCTGACCCGGAGGCGGTTGGATTGCCGGCGACGATTGATCGTGCTACTTATCCGACAAAAATCACCAAAGAGAAAAAATACCTTTATATCCTTTATTTGTCGCTTGCTTTGATCATTGCCGGTGTTGGTTATCTAAAGGCGAATATTTCGACCATTGTTGGCTCCTTATACGGGATCGGTGATATCAGGCGGGATTCAGGTTTTACTATATTTTACATGGGCATCAATTTGGGGGCGTTTCTTGCGTCCATCCTTTGCGGTACTTTAGGCATTGTATATGGTTGGAAATACGGCTTTGGTCTTGCCGGTATCGGTATGTTTATCGGGCTGATTATATTTTTGAAGTACCAGTCATGGCTGGAAGGTAAAGCGGAGCCCCCAAATCCTGCCAAGCTTAAGGAAAAGGTTTTAGGGCCGATTAATGTTGAATTAGCCTGTTATCTGGTTGGTATCATTATCGTTGCTGTAGCCATGTTCTTCGTGATGAACCCGGATGGGTTTGGCAAAGTTTTATTGCCGTTAGGGGTGTTGATGTTCGCATTCTTATTGGGCTACGCACTTCTAAAATGCCAAGGCAAAGAACGCGATAAAATGCTGGCTGCTATTTACTTCGTATTGGCTCAAATCCCGTTCTGGGCTCTTTTTGAACAGGCGGGTTCCTCTATCAATCTATTTACCGACCGGCTTGTCGATAGATCTATCGGGGGAGTGGAAGTTCCTGCTCCGGTTTTCCAGTCTCTGAACGCTGGGTTTATATTTATTTTTGCGCCGCTCATGGCTTGGCTTTGGATTGTGTTGGCGAGGCGAAAGTTAAACCCGTCCACGCCTGTTAAATTTGCGTTTGGCGTCTTTCTTGCCGGTCTTGGCTTCCTCGCTTTAGTTGGTGGTATGAAAGCAACGGGCGTATCGGGTATGACAGCCGTGTATTTCGTGTTTTTAATATACTGGATACACACAATGGGTGAGTTGATGGTTTCCCCTGTCGGGTTGTCAGTTGTTACGAAAATGGCCCCTGTGAGAGTGGTTGGCATGACCATGGGCGCCTGGTTCTTATATAGCGGGCTTTCCAATTATTTGGCGGGTGTCATTGCTCGAACGACAGGCGCTGAAACACTTGGCGGGCAGCTTACGGATGTGGCCGCCGCCAAGGCAGGCTATATTGCCGTTTACACAAATGTTGCTTATGTTGCTATGGGTATTGCGGTCGCTATGTTCCTGATCTCGCCCATTATCAAAAAACTTATGCACGATGAAGATTAAGTTGTGTGTTCGTAAACTCAAGGCTTAGTCCAACAAAAAAACCCGGCTCATTGAGCCGGGTTTTTTAATGCAAGAAATGCTTGAGCCGTTATTTCATTATGCTTTTCATAGCCATTTTAAGAACGTCGTCCATCATATTGCCGTCGCCGTCAGCGTCCAGGAGATTGCCAAGCATGCCGAGACCTTGTTGGCGTTGTTGCTCATAGCCGCGCTTCTTTCTGCCGCCGCCCAAGGCTGCGCCCAATAAATTTCCGAGCATACCACCACCGCCTGATTGCCGCCCGCCGCCGCCAAGCGCCAGACCGGCCAATTGGCTGGCCATGCTTGGCTCACGGGTTTGTTTGGACAATGACCCCATAGCCATGGTTGCGACCATGGGCAGCATTTTTTTCAAAATGCCGGCACCTATACCCGATTGCTTGGCCGCGTGTCCGGCCACAGCGCGGCTGACATCTTTGGAGCCAAATAAATGGCCCAAAATAGCATTGCCTTGCTGGGTGGTTGCGGGTTTTGCGTAAATATCAGCCTTATCGAGATATTGCTCGTGTCCGCCGCCTTGTAGGGCACCGAGCAGACTTTGCAAACCTTGCGGACTGCCGGTATTTTGCTTTAAGGCCGAAGAGATGGCGGGC
>QIKS01000110.1 GCA_003233025.1 Hellea balneolensis
TGGAGCAGGCTTTGGAAATTTTGAACACTTTGAAAGCCCCGAAAATTCTTGACGTGGGCACGGGGTGCGGCGCGATTTTGATCAGCCTGCTCCATGAACGCCAAGATGCCAGCGGGGTCGGTGTTGATATTTCACAAGACGCACTAGACATGGCCAGGAAAAATGCGCACCTGAATACTGTGAGCAAGCGGGCAAAGTTTATCCGTTCCGATTTTTTGGATAATGTCAAAGACCGCTTTGATATTGTAGTGGCCAATCCGCCTTATATCTCGGATCAGGCCATGACCAGTCTGCCAAAAACCGTGGGAAAATATGAGCCGCATTTGGCCTTGCGCGGCGGCGAGGACGGGTTGGCGGCTTACCGCCGTATTATTGCTGCCTTGCCAAATGTGCTAAAGCCGGGTGGTCATGTGGTGTTTGAAATCGGTTTTGACCAAAAAACCCTGGTTCGGGGTTTGCTCATAGAAGCGGGCGCAACCAACATCCAATACTGTGCCGATCTGGCCGGAAATGACCGTATTGTCAGCGCACAATTTATTAACAAATAAATGCAAAAAAAGCTTTGACAAATGCCCGCTTACGGGTAGCGTGTCGTTCAAGGTTCGCAGGCGGACGTGATAATCTGCCGCACCACGAATATACTAACGAGATATTTTACGAGATATTATATTGGAAAACCCCCGATAGGTTGGGGACGCAACACCAAATTTTTATGCGCACCGTTTGGCCGGGGATAAACGGAGTTGCGACAATCAATGACACCCCAATATGTGAGGATTATTTTATGAGTAGACGCCCGAGAGGACGAGGCCGCAAGCCGCAACACAACAATAATCACAACAAAAACCCGAACCGGTCTTTGGACAGCAATGGGCCGGACATACGTGTGCGCGGTTCTGCCAAAACGATTTTTGATAAATATACCGCGCTGGCCCATGACGCGTCGGTGTCCGGCCACCGGGTGAAAGCAGAAAGCTATCTGCAACACGCGGAACATTATTTCCGTATCTTGCAAGAGATACAGGAAAAAGCCGCCGCCAAGGCCGAGCTGCACCAAAAAGAACAAGCTAAAATACAGGCCAAAAAACAAGAGCAGGCGCAAAAACAACAGCAAGCTTCGGGGAATGATCAGGATACGCACGAGAGCAAACCAGATAAATCCGCCAGCCGTTCGCGCAGCTATTTAAACCGCCGCCAGCAGAGCAATGGCGAAGCCAATGAAGGCGAAGCTGCTAAAGAAGACACGGTGCAGGCGGATAAAAAGACGCCAAAAAAATCAAAGAAGCCGGAACCCGCGACCTCTGAGGATGAACCAGCAGCGGCTGAGTAAGCCGCGAAGTTTTTTGTGCGTACCTAATCCCTACTAATCCCGCTCATTCCCGCGAAAGCGGGAATCCAGTTTAAACAAAAATGTGTGCGCTTTGCGCACTCTTTACTCGCTGGATACCCAATCAAGTTGGGTATGAGTATCTGTGTTTAAGTCAAGGGCCATTTTGGTTGATATTTTCTGTTTTCTTTTAGGAGTACGTTTATGAGGACAATCATCTTTCTCATTACGGCTGTTATGGCAACTTTATAGGGTTTTCCCCTGACCATTAGCTTCTCAAAGTGAGCCTTGAAGCCAGTTTCCATACGAACTGAAGATAGAGCCGCCATGTAAAATACATTGCGCACGGCTTTGCGTCCGCCCTTGATCCTACTTTTACCCTGGTGGGTACCAGACTGGTTGGCGTGGGGGGCTACACCGAGCAAAGAGGCCACTTGTTTCTCATCAAGCGTGCCTAGTTCGCTCATCTCGGCCAATAGGGTTGCCCCATTGACGAAACCTACACCGGGCACAGAGATGATGATCGCAAACCGGTCTTTCAGCAACGGGTTATCCGCAATCAAGGCCTTGATGAGCCTGTCACATTTGGCGATGTGACGCTTGGTCATTCTCAATTCGGCACGCATCATCTGGCGGACACTGACCAAGCTACACTCCTTGATCTGGTTGGACAGACCTGTCTGCCTGACTGTGAATTGGCGCCGTGAGACCACCAATTCTTTCAACTTTATCAATGCCCTAGAGGGAGGTGGTTTGGGAACCGGCTGCATAACCATGGCGAAACAGGCCAACATGCGGGCATCAACCTTGTCAGTTTTGGTATTCAGGCCCATGGCTCTGCCAAAACTAAACGTCTTGTACGGGCTGATAACACACACTGCCAAACCAGTCGCACTCAAGTGCTCCGAAACTTTGCGGTGATAACGGCCTGTAGATTCCATCACAATCAAGGATGGATGTTCAAGTCGGGCGAACAATGCACTCAACCGGGCGTGGCCTGGCTTGTCATTACTGACCGTCAGGCGGGTGTTATTTGGTAAAATAAAAACATCCAAACTACTTTTACTGACGTCAATTCCGATGTATGTTACATCGTCATTACGGGTCTTCGGGTTTTCCAAGTCTTGCATACGGGGCTTCCTCCCATTTATCTGTTCTGGACAAAAACGAAGGCAGGCTGGCATACTCATACACGGTGCTTAATCACCAAGCGGAGGCCGCCACGACCTGCCGCCGAGAGGTGGGTTGCAACCCACCTCTCGGCAAACATCACTCTATCAGAAACAAAATAATGCTCAAATCATAGATACAAGAAACAAAATAATGCTCAAATCATAGATACAAGCGGGGGGATGGTGAGCGCTTTGGAGTGTAGGAAAAATATTGACAAAGCTTCTAATTTTTATTAGTGCACTTATATAAACTACTTAGTATAAACTTATTAGAATTGCTATGGCACAGATAAAAACCAAACCACAAATAACGCCCCAAATTACCCAAGGCGTAAAGATCAGTAGCGAGACCCGCGACCGGCTCAAGGCGCTTGGGCAATACAAAGACC
>QIKS01000179.1 GCA_003233025.1 Hellea balneolensis
GCTCCATTCAAGCGGCCTGGCTTGTGCCTATCGGGGTTGCTTTGGCTTTTGGTGTTCTTTTTGCGCTGTTCGTCACCTTGTTCTTTGTGCCGGCACTGTACGGTATTGGCGTGGATATTCGCCGGTCATTTATCCGGCTGGTCTTGCGCAAACAAACCGAGCCCTTTGATAAATTTATCAGGGGTTAAAGAAAAACCACTTGATAAAAATTACCGGCTCAGCTAGATGTCAAATTGTCTTGTTTGCAAGACAATTTGAGCCGCCTGCTTCGCGCCCCGTTGCAGGCGGTTTGTCTTTTTTGGCAGCCCTATATTTGGGTTTAGAGCCGGGTTTTATCCCGCTGCTTTTATAGCCGCCTCAATCATTTTCGCTGCTTTTTCTTTTGTGTCCCAGCCGAGGATTTTCACCCATTTGTCTTTCTCTAAATCTTTGTAATGTTCAAAGAAATGCGGAATGCGTTGCTGGAGCACTTCGGGCAGGTCTTTATAGGATTGAATAGTGTTGTAAAATGCTGTGAGCTTTTCATGGGGAACGGCAACGATTTTTTCGTCCATGCCCGCCTCGTCTTCCATCAACAACACGCCGACAGGTCGCGCCCGGACGACACAACCCGGCATTAAGGCCCGTTGTCCGACCACAAGCACATCGGTCGGATCGCCGTCATCGGATAGGGTATGGGGAATAAAGCCGTAATTACACGGATAGCGCATGGCGGTATAAAGAAACCGGTCAACAAACATAGCGCCGCTGGCCTTGTCCATCTCATATTTAATCGGCTCTCCGCCCAAGGGGACTTCGATAATAACATTAATATCAAAGGGCGGGTTCACCCCGACAGCAATTTTCGATAAATCCATAATGATCTCTTTTTAAAGCGATTGAACATGTCAATAAAGGAGCAGAGCCAGCGGTCAAGGCTCAGGATCTATAAATTTACCCAATATTTAAGAATTTCGTTTAATATCAGCGCGATAATAAGAGTAAAATGAAATTAGGTGGGGCATGGGGTTTGATGCACAAGAGTTTCGTCAAGGGCGTGTAAACGCTGAGAGCGAGCAAAATCAAAAGGGGTATGCCTTTTTATACTGGCTGATCGGGGTTGGCGTATTGGCGGTCCTGGCCTTGTATGTCTTGGGGATTAAAGACAAAAAATCGTCCATAACACCGGCATTACCTCCTATCCTCGTGGTTGAAACCGCGTCGGTTCAGCAGGCTGTAAAAACCTCAATACCGACAAAAGCGCCCATAACCATAGAGGGTGAGTATAAAAAATATCATCAGACCTTAAGCGTGTTGAGATCTTGCGGCAAACATTTTTCCTATGACCGCCAGTATTACAGTGAAAACAATCGTCACAAATATTTGCAAATCGCAAAGCTTTATAGCGAAGCGCGGACACGCAAATCCAAGGCTAAAAACAGTCTCGTGCCAAATTCTATGACCAAAAGCTGGAACAGGTTAGATAATATTGATACGCAAGGGGACGCTCTTAAATTCATCGCCAAAGGCGGCGCTATGCAACACCAAAAAGCGTCCATGGAAATGTTTGCCGCGATGGAAAAATTGACACTACAAGACAGGCAAAATAAAATTGAACACGCCGCCGCGCGCACGCCAAAGGCTTGTATCCGTCTGCAAGGCGAAGTTCAGCGCGGCAAGCTCAATTTAAAAATCCCGAAATTATAGCTTAATCATTGCGACCGGCTTTGCGGTCGCGGGCTTTGAGCAAGCGCAGGCGCAGGGCGTTTATTTTGATAAAACCGCCCGCGTCGGCCTGATTGTAAACATCGTCTTCCTCAAAGGTTACATGCTCTTGTGAATAAAGAGAATAAGGCGATGTGCGGCCAACGATTGTTACGCTGCCTTTATATAGTTTTAGGCGCACTGTGCCGGTTACCAATTCCTGGGACGTGTCAATGGCCGCTTGCAACATGTCGCGCTCAGGCGAATACCAATAGCCATTGTAAATCAGCTCGGCGTATTTGGGCATTAATTCGTCCTTGAGATGCATAGCCCCTTTATCCATGGTAATTTGCTCAATACCCCGGTGGGCCATCAGCAATATTGTCCCGCCGGGCGTCTCATAGATACCCCGTGATTTCATGCCGATATAGCGGTTTTCCAAAAGATCAAGCCGGCCAATACCGTTCGCCCCGCCCAAAGTGTTGAGCTTGGTCAGCAAGGTCGCAGGCGACAAAATTTCGCCGTCAACAGACACCGCGTCGCCGCGCTCAAACCCGACTTCCATATAAGTGGCTTTGTCAGGCGCGGCTTCGGGGGACACTGTGCGTTGATAGACAAATTCTGGCGCTTCCAAAGCCGGGTCTTCGAGGGCCTTGCCTTCAGATGATGTATGCAGCAAATTGGCATCAACGGAAAACGGCGCCTCACCGCGCTTGTCCATGGCAATTTCAATGTTGTGTTTCTGCGCATATTCAATCAACTTTGTGCGCGAGTTTAGATCCCATTCCCGCCACGGCGCAATCACTTTGATATCCGGGTCGCGGGCATAATAGGCCAGCTCGAACCGCACCTGATCATTGCCTTTGCCGGTCGCTCCGTGACACACGGCGTCGGCGCCAACCTGGTGGGCAATTTCGATTTGGCGCTTGGATATAAGCGGCCGGGCAATCGATGTCCCCAACAGATACAGCCCTTCATAAAGGGCATTGGCGCGAAACATGGGGAAGACAAAATCGCGGACAAATTCTTCGCGTAGGTCGTCAATGAAAATCTCTTTGACCCCGCAGGCTTGCGCTTTGGCACGCACGGGTTCCAGCTCCTCGCCCTGACCGAGATCAGCGGTAAATGTAACAACCTCACAGCCTTTTTCTTCTTGCAACCATTTGAGGATGATGGATGTATCCAACCCACCTGAATAGGCCANNNTTTTGCATGTTATTCTCCTGGTCGTGCATTGGACACATTTAAGGCTCAAAGACAGCCTCTAGCGTAGAAAGACCACCAAAGTCCATACTGATTAATTTCATCTTTTCTGTTGACCAGGGCCCGCTAGCCCGGCATGGGAGTTTTCTAAGTAATAAATAGGCAAGAAATGACGTATATTGTCAAAGATGCATGCATCAAATGTAAATTCATGGACTGCATAGAGGTTTGTCCGGTGGATTGCTTTTATGAAGGTGCTAATTTCCTGGTTATTCATCCTGATGAATGCATAGATTGTGGTGTGTGTGAGCCGGAATGCCCGGTCGATGCCATTGTTCCTGATACCGATGATGATCCGGACGGAAAATGGCTGGAAATTAACACCAAATACGCCGATATTTGGCCCAATATCACGGTTATGGGCACACCGCCTGCGGACGGTGAGAAATACGAAACCGAAACCGGGAAATTTGAAAAATACTTCGATCCTGCGCCCGGAAAAAGTACGGAATAAAGGGTTTTGCCGTAAAAACGACCTGGCTTTGTTTTTTACATGGTTTTTTGGCTTTTTTTGTGTTATAATAATATTATTAAAAACGGCGCAGGCCAAAATCCTGCGTCGTTTGTGTGTTTTGATACGAGGTTTGGATTTTGCTAAAACCTCATGCATATAAAAGGTAATTTCTATGGCCACGAAAAAAAAACCAGCATCTAGGAAAAAACCAACGTCCAAAAAACCAGCGTCCAAGAAACCGGCGAAGTTGGTGTTTAAAATTGGACAACACATTGTCTATCCTGCCCACGGCGTTGGTTGTGTGAGCGCGATTGAGCGTGAAACCATTGCCGATTTTGACATTGAGGTTTATGTGATTTTGTTTGACCAAGGCAAAATGACCTTGCGGGTGCCGACCGACAAAGCTGGCCGTTCAGGCATGCGCCCTTTGGCCAATGAAAATGTGCTTAAAGATGCTTTTACCACGCTTAAGGGCCGGGCGCGCATCAAACGCACCATGTGGAGCCGCCGCGCCCAGGAATATGAAGGCAAGATTAATTCTGGCGATCTGATTTTGCTGTCCGAGGTCGTGCGCGACCTGCACCGCACCGAAGAACAGCCTGAGCAATCCTATTCCGAACGCCAGCTTTATGAAAGCGCCATCGACCGCATGGTACGCGAAGTTGCGGCCATTCAAAAAACCGACCGTGGCCCGGCTATGGACGAAATCCTGACCACGCTCGGCAATGCCCGCGCCAAGGCGGCTGAAAAAGCCGCTGCTAAAGCGCAAATCGAAGCAGAAAATGAAGCTGAAAATGATGCAGACGGCACCGAGGCGGCTGCGTAAAATAAATTTTAGAGACCTAACGGATCGTGATTGTTGCGATAACTTCTATGGTTTTGCTGCGGGCAAAGTGTAGCTGCAAAGGCAAGGTCTTCGCCTCGGTTTTGATGTTCACATCAAATATCATCACATGCAGGCCGCCGCTCTCGAAAGATGTGGTTTGCTGGGCAGCAATATCAACTATTTCCAATTTGCGCATCATCATCACGTCACCTTCGACCAGATGGGTGTGTAATTCTACCTGCGCGCTTATGGGTGTCGCGACCGATAACAAGCGGTCGCCGCCGCCGGCATTGACAATATCAAAATAAGCAACGGCGATGCTTTGTCCCGGCGCGGGCAAGCGAATATGTGCGTTTTCAACCCTGATATCGGGGGCGGAATTTGGCTGACATGCGCTCAACATGACCGCCGTCATAATTGCCGTGACCCCCTTCATTTCGCGCGCCAAAACCCCATGATATCGCGAACATCTTGCACAATGGGCGCCGCGATTTTATCAGCTGCTTGCGCGCCGCGCGCCAAAATTTCATCAACCATTTCAGGGGCGTCAATAAAATCGCGCATCCGCGTCGTCAGAGGCCGCAATTTGTCAACCGCCAGATCTGCCAATGCCGGTTTGAAAGCACCAAAGCCCTGACCGGAAAATTGGTCTAAAACTTGTTGGTCTGATATCTCGCCGAGGGCGGCATATATGCCGACCAGGTTTTTAAGTTCCGGCCTGTCTTCCATTTCCCCAAGGGTCGCGGGGATGACCCCTGCGTCCGTTTTAGCTTTGCGGATTTTCTTGGCGATGCTGTCGCCGTCGTCGGTTAGATTGATCCGCGAATTATCGGACGGGTCGGATTTGGACATTTTCTTTGTGCCGTCCCTTAAGGACATAATTTTGGCACCTGCGCCTTTGATCAAAGGTTCTGGCAGGGGGAAGAAATCCGGCACACCAAAATCATTGTTAAATTTCTGGGCAATGTCGCGTGACAATTCCAAATGCTGTTTTTGGTCTTCCCCAACCGGAACATGGGTGGCTTTGAAGGCGAGAATATCTGCAGCTTGCAAAACCGGATA